>JBBIJS010000135.1:0-7757 GCA_037445855.1 Chloroflexota bacterium
ACTACGGCGCGCATCGGTACGCGCCGCAGCAACCCCAGATCCTCGTCGTCAGCCCGCCGATGCAGCCGCCGTATGGCTTTGCGCAAAACCAGTTCTATCTGCCGCCCGGTGCGCCTGACATGGGTGCGCCGCGCGATTTCAAGATCATCGGCGACGAATAGACTGGGGATATTCCAATCGCAGAATTTGTGATACACTAAAGCCGGAGGCAAGTGCGATGACGGAGTATGCGTTGTACCTCGAGTCCGGCCCGCGCCGCCGCAAAACGATGGTTCACGTGCTCGACCTGCTGGGTTGCATCGCGCAAGGACCAACAACCGAAGCCGCGCTGGAAGCGACGCCGGACGCGATCCGCGCGTACCTGCATTTCTTGCGGCGACATGGCGAAGCGGTCAAGCCGGCATCCCACTTCACAACCGCGATTGCCGCACACGTGACACAAGGCGTGTGGTTAGGTTATGGCGATCCAACGCCCGGCTTTGCTCCCGACTTTGAATCGCTGAACGCGAACGATCTTGAGGTCTACCTGCGGCGTTTATCCTGGCTGCGCGGCGATTTGTTGAAACTTATTCGCGATGTGCCGCGCCAGCAGATGCTCGCCGAGCCGAAAAGTGGCGGGCGCTCCATCTATCACATTGTCGAGCACGTTGCTGGATCGGAGTGTGTCTACCTGCGTTATCTCGTCGGCAAAGTGGATGGTCTTTCCGATGCGATGCGCACCGCGAAGACAAGTCCGGACCATCTACCGATCGCGTTGTCGCGTCTCTGGCAGATTTCCAAATCGCGTTTGGAAATCTTGACCGCCGCGGAGCGCAAGCAGTGGGTCAAGCATGGTCAGGTCACCTGGACCGCGCGCCGCGCGGTGCGGCGTTCGCTCGAACATGATTGGGAACACTTGCAGGAGTTAACTGATCGACTTGCGCGGACCTGACCTTTCCATTTCGCCCGCTGCATAGACGTAAAAGAAGAGCGACGCACCACGCAAGTGCGTCGCTCTTTTTATTTGGTCAGTTCCACCACCAGCACGTCGAGCGCGACGAGCGGCTCGCTGCGCCCGGTTTTGATCGCGACATCGGTCTCGAGCAGACGCTGATAGATCGCCTCTAGTTGCGGCAGCGAAAAGTTCAGCGCCTGCTTCCACGTCTTTTCCGCGACGAACGGGTGCAGTTTTAATTGTTCGCGCGTCGCGTCCAGCGTCTTGCCGCGCACCGCGAGGTCTTTCATCTGCAGCAACATGCGGAACTGCCGCACGATCATCGACAGCAGGTACATCGGCGCGGCGTTGTGATCGAGCTGCGCGTGCAGGAGTGTCAGCGCGGCGGCTGGTTCGCGGCGCCCGAGCGCGTCGACCAGCGCGAAGATATCGGACTCGTGAACGGAGGCGACCAGCGTGCGCACGTCTTCCGCGCGAATCGTCCGTCCATTGCGATACATGAGCAACTTGTCGATCTCATTGTCGATCAGCCGCAGGTCGGTGCCCACGTGTGCGGCAAGTTCCTCCACCGCGCCCGGCTCGAACGCGCCGCCTTTCTCCTTCGCGCGCTCCCGAATCCACTTGGGCAGCTCGCGCTCTTTCGGTTCTGCAAATTCCTTGATGTGCGCGTTCTTCTTGTCGGCGAGGGCATGTTTCAGAAGCGGATTGTTTTTTGCCAGCGCCTTGGACTCGACAAAGACCAGGCGCGTCGTCTCCGGCAGGCGCGGCAAATATTCCCGCAAGTCCTTCGCGAGAGCGGGGTTTGTTTCCTCCTCGCCCTCCGCACTCTCGCCTTCCTCGCCGCCCTTGGTGTGCCGCGGATCAAATCGCGCGAGCATTCCATCGACGATGACGAGCCGCTTTTGCGCGAGGAACGGCACCGCGTCGCAGGCGTGCTGCAATTCGCTCAGCGTCACCTTGCGTCCGTCGAACTGCAGCGTGTTCAGATCGGCGAACTGCGGATCGCCCATCTGCGCGCGAAATTTATGGACCTGTTGGGTCCTGGAGAATTCGTCTGCGCCGTGAAAGATGTAATACATCAGTAACCAGTATTCAGTCGTCAGTATTCAGTCCCACTCGATATCGACGTGCTGCACTTTGATCTGTCCCATCTGCGATTGCCGGACGCCGATCACACGCGCGCCGACGGCGTCGGGCGAGGTCGTCACGCGCTCTTGCAGTGTCATTCCAACCGGCTGCGCGATAAACGCGGCGAGGGTCGTCGCGAGAATAACGTCGGGGATCTTTTTCAAACTGGGTTTGCGTCCCACCGCCAGAACCGCGGCAACCGCGGTGAGCAGTCCGGCGACCAGGAGGTTCGTGCCGCAGCGCGGATGCACGGCGAGCGCACGCTCGCCACTTTGCAAACGCGCCAGCGCTTCGTGCGCGGCGGAGACCAGCGCGTCGGTCGGAATATCGCCATAGATGTTAAAGCCGGTCGTGTCCGCGCGTCCGACGAGCCGCGTGCTCGCGTCGCGCGCGGTCAACACGTGCACCGTCGCATGCTCGATCCCATGATTGCGCCGCACCGTCGAGATCGGCGGCGTTTCCAATAGATTCATCGTATCACCTCGATTGGATTGTACATCAAAATGGATTACGCGTCGAGTAGGGGCGAGGCATTCGCTCAACCCAACTTTCATGAACGCGTGCTGGGTTTATACCAATCTTGCTTGCATTGCGGATGCGATGTGGCGAATGCCTCGCCCCTACGCCACATTCATGAACGCGTGCTGGGTTTATACCAATCTTGCTTGCATTGCGGATGCGATGTGGCGAATGCCTCGCCCCTACCGCGCAACGGATTCGTACACCGCGAGCGTTTCACCTGCCGCGCGATCCCAGGAAAATTTTTTCGATTGAGCGATCCCGCGCTCGCGCATTGCCGCGCGGCGCGCGTCGTCGGTCAACACTGCGTGGATCGCGTCCGCCCACGCGGCGGGGTCACGCGGGTCGACGAGAGTCGCCGCATCGCCGACCACTTCCGGCAGCGAGGAGGCGTTCGAGCAAATCACCGGCGCGCCGCATGCCATCGCTTCGAGCGGCGGCAAGCCGAAACCTTCGTAGATCGATGCGAACAGGAACACCGCCGCGCCGGCGTACAGCGCGAGCTTGTCGTCCTCATCGACCCAGCCGAGGTACTGGATCGCCGCGTCCGGCAAGCCGACCGCGCGCGCGAGGCGCTGCGGATTCGGAAAGAACTCTGAATCGTTCCCAAGTTGAACGCCCGCCAGCACGAACCGATAGCCCGCCGCGACAAGTTCCGGCGCGCGCGCGAACGCTTCGATCATCACGCGGACGTTCTTGCGCTGATCGAACCCGCCGAGGTAGAGCAGGTACTTCTCCGGCAGCCCATATTTGCGACGCACCGCGGTTGTATCGCCAACGGGACGATAACGCGCGTCGGCGGCGAGATAGACGACGCGCACGCGCGCGGCAGCAATGCCGAGATGCTGGACAATATCGCGCGCGCTGCATTCCGAGTCGGCGATCACGGCGTCCGCGCGGCGCGCCCCTGCTACAGCGAGCAGAGTGTACGCGCGCACGAGCGGCGAGCCGCGGTACGCCGGGAGTAGCCGCGGAATCAAATCGTGGATCGTGACGACGGTGCGCGTCGCCGGAAAAAACGGCGACGCCCAGTACGGCACGTGCGCGATGTCCGCGCGCTCGCGGCGGCACGCCTGCGCAAACGCGATTTGCTCGAACCAAAGCTTGCCGAGATTGCCGCCGCGGGCGTTTGGCACGATGAGCGCGTACTCGTTGCGCGCGTCGCGCTGCTCGAGCGCCGGCAGCAGCGCGCGGACGTACTGCCCGCTGCCGGTCGTCGGTTGATTCCAGAATGAACCGTTGATTGCGATTTTCATATCGGATGTGGGCGGGGTCGCCCCGCCCAATGCCAAAGTGGGCGGGAGAACCCCGCCCCTACCGGTCGCCGTACCCCTGCGGATGTGATTGGTGCCACTTCCACGCGGAGCCGACGATCGTTTCCAGATCGGAATGGTGCGGCGCCCAGCCAAACTCTTCGCGCAGCCGGGTTGAATCGGCGACCAGTTCTGCCGGATCGCCCGGACGGCGCGGCGCGACCTTGATTTCGAAATCGATGCCGGTGACTTGGCGCGCGACGTGCGCGATCTCGCGATTGGAATAGCCGCGCCCGGTACCGACGTTGTACGCCGTCGTCGCGTGCCCGCGCGTCAACGCGTCCAGCGCGCGCAGGTGCGCGTCGCCCAGATCGATGACGTGGATATAGTCGCGGATGCACGAGCCGTCGCGCGTTGGGTAATCGTCGCCCAACAGTTGGAATGGCTTACCGTCGCGCGCGGCGCGCAGCGCGAGCGGAATAATGTGCGGTTCATCTGGATGATCCTCGCCGAAACTGCCGTCGAGCGCCGCGCCCGCCGCGTTGAAATAACGCAGACTGATCGAGCGCAGTCCGTACGCGGCGTCGAACCAGCGCAGCATTTTCTCCATCATCAATTTGGATTCGCCGTACGGGTTGATCGGATTCTGCAAATGGTTTTCGGGAATGGGAACGCGAGTCGGGTTGCCGTACGTCGCCGCGCTGGAGGAGAACACCAGGCGCAGCACGTTGAACTTGAGCATCGTTTCGAGCAGCGTCAGCGTCCCATCGACATTGTTTCGAAAATACTTGGCGGGATTTTCGACGGATTCTTTGACGGCGAGGTACGCGGCAAAGTGCATCACCGCGTCAATTGCGTAGCGCGCGAAAACGTCTTGCAAGAATTTCGCATCGCCGGTCCGTCCGACGAGAAGCGGCACGCCCGGCGGAACCGCCGCGCGATGTCCGTTCTCGAGCGAATCCACGACGACGACAGCGATTTTGTTTTCGACAAGTTGCCGCGTCATCTGGCTGCCGATGTAGCCAGCGCCGCCGGTGACTAGAACGCGCATGGAAACTCCTTCATCGCATTAATCTCTTGCCCACCGCGACCAACCGCGCGCTGACCGGATTGATTTCACCCACATCGCAGAAGTTCAAATCGTACGCGTGATCGGACAGTGCGACCGGTCCCCAACTCACTTTGAGCCGCAAGATATTTTCGCCCGCGCCGAGCGCCACGTCCAACGCGTCGTCAAGGCGCGTCGCGGAATCCGGCGCGAGGTTGACGCGGCGCTTGAAAATCTCCGCGTCGTTCAGATACGCGCTGACTTGCGCGTTCTCGAACGACGAGAACAAATCGTTGATCAACCACAAAGCGCCGTGGACGATTTCGCCGGCGCGGCGCGGTTGCAGCGCGTAATCGAACGACGCCAAGATGGGCGAGTAGAGCCGTCTCAATTCTTCGTACGCGCGCTTGGGTGTGCCGTAGTAATCGATCACGCTCCACGAGATCGCGGGCCAGCAGTCGTTGAATTGCCACACCGCGACGCCGGCGGCTGCGCCTTTGCGTCGGCGCATATGTTCGATCGCAATCTGCAAGGCGAATGCCTGCGCGCGCTGGGACGAGACGATGAATTCGTCAACTGATAGTGTTTCCCGTGATGAGTGGCGGGTGGCGAGTGGCGCGAGTTTGCCGCGCGTGTCACTCGCCGCGCGCCACATGTTGCTTGCAGGTTGCGCGTACCGCTCCAGCTTCTGCAACTCCGCGTGGTGGTACTCCCACAGCGCGTGCGGCGCGGCGAGCGCGTCGTCCGGTAGAAATTTTTCCAGCGATTCCCTATTCGGCAGCGCTTGCAACCCAAACTCGCTGAGGAACGGTGTTGAGTCTTTGCGATAATCGCGCAGATTAGCAAAGCGATGCCACACGCCCCAGTTGTGCGACTCGTCGCGGTACGGCGACGCGGGTTTGAACGGTCGCGCGCCATCTTCCTGCGCGGCGACCGCACGTAGCGTTTCGACAATCGCGCGGTTACCGCGCGTAGTGAACTCATTGCCGCCGCACCACACGACGAGCGATGGGTGGTTGCGCAGCGCGCGCACGATCGCGCCACATTCGTCGCGCACCAAGCGAAGGAACGCGTGGTCGCGCGGAAAGCGGTCGAGCGTCGCGCCGGCGAAGGGAAATTCCTGCCAGACCAGAATGCCGAGTTCGTCGCACAGATCGTAGAACGCGCGCTTTTCTTTCAGCCCGCCGCCCCACACGCGCAGAAAATTGATGTTCGCGTCGCGCGCCTGCTGGAGCCGCGCCGCGTACTCCGCGGGTGTCACCCGCGCGGGGAGCGCGTCCAGCGGCACCCAGTTCGCGCCACGCACGAACTCGCGGCGTCCGTTGACGACAAACGTCCACGGCGCGGCGGTTGCCGGCGCAGCCGGCGCGCGGGCGAGTTCGAAAGAACGGATGCCGAAGGTCGCGGTGACTGTATCAAGGACCGCGTCGTCCTGCGACTGTGCGGACGTTCCGCTGAGAATGGCTATTTCGATCTCGTACAGATTCGGATCGCCGCGATCCCAGGGATTCCAAAGGCGCACGTCGTTCAGATCGAAAGAGATTCCGCGCGTCTGGATTCCGGGAACGAGCGCGCGCGCACGCTCGAATGTTTGCGCGGCAGCTGTAAAATTCTTGCCGCGCACGCTGCACTGAACACGCACGGCTTGGGCGTGGTCGGAATCTAGCGTGAGTGAAACCTGAACGCGCGCATTTTGCAATTTGTCATTTGTAATTTTGCATTTGACGAGCGCGTCTCGAATAAAGGCAGACCGCGTGACGACGATCTTCGCATCGTCCCAGATGCCGCAGGTGCGCAAGCGCGGCGCGAAATCCCAGCCGAAGGGCATCTGACATTTCAGTGTCGCGTAGCGGTCGGGGAATGGCTCGCTCGGCGGCGTGAACAGCGGTCTAATAATCCGTCCCCAGATTTTCTGCGCGAGCGTCCGCCGCATTTTCGGCAGCGCGTCCGAACCCCAAACGCGAGTGGCGAGGAGCGAGGGGCGAAGCGCATCTTGCGTTCTTCGCCCTCCGTCTTCCGTCCGCAGTTCGTAAATCTGCCGCGAGAACATTCCGACGTGTCGCCCGAGTTGCTTTCCGTTCCAGAACACCGCGCTCTGGTAGTCGATGCCATCGAACAACAGGAACGCGCGCTCGCCTTCCTCCAACGCCAGTTCAACGGCGCGCGCGTACCACCAATCGCGCGAATCGATCCACTGCGAGTCCGCGTTATTCGCGCCGAAAAATGGATCGGAAATCTTGCCGGCGCGCAGCAGATCGAGTCGCGCGTCGCCGGGAACCTGCGCGGGGAGCCAGTCGTGCGCCTCGGCAAAATCGTTCACGTCCGCGAATGGTTTTTGCGCGACCGGCGCGAACCGCCAAGCGGAATCATTGAGGGAGATGATTTTACGCGTCATAGCGGATCTTGGGTTCTACGCAACACGCAATACTCAATATGTGTTCCGTAGTGAGTATTGCGTATTCCGTAGTGCGTCACCACATCACCACCACGCGCCGCGCGCCGCGCGGCAAGCGCACCGCGTTGCCGATGATCTCGGCTTCACCGATGTCCGCGCCGGCTTGGCGCAGCGCAAATGGCAGATTCCATTCGATAAACGCCGGCGCATCGCGCCATTCGCCGTTGACGACGAGCGTGCCGGTGCGCGCGCCAAACGCGATCGTGTAACTGACTTTGCCAAAGTACGTCGCCGCGTCCTGCACTTTGATCACGCTTGATTCAAACGTCCAGTCTTTTGGCAGCGCGGGCGTGATGACGAGATGACCGAGGTCACCTTGGTGATCGCCGTCCTCGAACAATAGCGCGTCGCGCACCGCCAGCAGGAAATCCGCGAGCGCCCAGCCGTGATGACCGTCGCCCATCGCGCCGCCGCGCGTGA
>JBBIJS010000136.1:0-7752 GCA_037445855.1 Chloroflexota bacterium
CGCATGGGCGATGTCGTGCGGTTGCGCAAGCCGCATCCGTGCGGCAGTTACGAATGGCAGGTGGTGCGCCTCGGCGCGGACATCGGCATGGTCTGTGCGACCTGCCACCACCGCGTACTGCTGCCGCGCCGCGATTTTGAGAAACGCGTCAAGACGTTCGTCCGTCGCGGAGATGCTCAACCGTCCGTCAGTGGCGAACAGTAAGCCGCCGGTTGGCGCATACCGACTGAATACAGAATACTGTTCACTGACAGCGCGCTTCTCAGCTTGGTCCCGGAAATGTGAATGGAATCGCTCAATCCACGCGGCTATACGCCGGTTCTACGTAATCGAAATTTTCGCGCTCTCTGGGTGGCGCAGGTCCTCTCCAATACCGCGCTGAATGGCTCGTTCTTCCTCCAGCTGATCTTGATCGATCAGGTCACCGGGTCGAGCGCGCAGATCGCCGCGGTGATCCTCGCGTTCAGTCTGCCGGCGGTGCTGTTGAGCGCGCTCGCCGGCGTCGTCGTCGACCGCGTCCCCAAGAAATCGATCCTGTTCGCCTCCAACGCGCTGCGCGTGCTGACCGGCGCGGCGCTCGCGTTCCTCGCGGCGTATCTGCTCACGCACCCGGTGCGCGAAGAATTTTTTCTGATCGCCATCTACGCGCTCGTCTTTGCCTCCTCGGCGATCGGACAGTTTTTTGCGCCAGCGGAAGGCGCGACGATCCCCTTGTTGGTGAGCACCGATAACCTTCTCCCGGCGAATTCGCTGTTCACCCTCACCTTCACCGCCTCGCAAATCCTGGGACTGGTGATCCTCGCGCCGCTGGGCGTTAAGACGATCGGGATCGCCGGATCGTTCTGGGCTGCCGCGGCGATGTACTTGGGCGCGACGATCTTGGTCGCGGTCCTGCCGCGCGATCAGCCGCAGCGCAGCGATGCGATTACCGGCATGTCCGCCCTGCGCGGCGCGTGGAACGAAATTCGCGAAGGATGGCGCTTTGCGATCTCGCGCCGCACGATCTTGATCGCGCTGCTGCAGTTGGCGCTCGTCTCCGCGTTGACTATGATCATGGCGGAGCTAGCGCCCGGCTTTGCGACGCGCGTCCTGGGTATGCAGCCCGAAGACGCGACGTATATTTTCTGGCCCGCCGGCGTCGGCATTCTCGGCGCGAGCATCCTGATCGGTCGCTATGGCAACCGCGTGCCGCGCATCGTCCTCGCCAGCGCCGGGATGATCACGATCGGTCTCGCGCTGGCAGGTCTCGCCTGGACGACGAGCGGCCGCCGACCGTTCGATCAGCCCTTGTTCTTCGGCCATCCCGAGTCCATCTTGACGACCGTGGCAATGATGATGTTCTTTGCGCTCATCATCGGCGTGGCGATGGCGATGATCAATATCCCGGCGCAGACCGTGGTGCAGGAAGAATCGAACGACGCTGTGCGCGGCCGCGTGCTGGCGGTGCAATTCACGCTCGCGAACGCGCTGGGCATTCCGCCGATGCTCTTCGTCGGGGGGCTGGCGGATGTCTACGGCATCCCGCGCGTCACGCTGGCGATCGGCGCGTTCGTCGGTTTGCTCGCCGGGTTGAACATCTTTGCGCTGCGTTCGATGAATCACGCGGCGGCGCGCCGACCAGCCCCAGCTGCCGAAGACGCCGCGCGCAGTGCGCCGCCGCCCGATCCTTCTTCGCCGCTGACCCGCTCGTGACCGCTTCCACACCGCGCATTCTCATCCTGATGTCCGACACCGGCGGCGGGCATCGCAGCGCCGCAGAGGCGCTCGCCGACGCGTTCGCGCGCGACTTTCCCGGCTGCTATCGCGTCACGCTCGTCGACGTGATTGCGCGCGCCACGATCCGTCCATTCAATCACGCCTCCGCTTGGTACCGTCCCTTCACGACCTACGCCGAATTCCTATGGCGCATTCTATTCTACCTGACGAATCACCGGCTGATCCTGCGCGTGCCGCTTGGAATTGTCGATGTGCTAATGCGACCCGGCGTGCGCCGCCTGTTGCGCGAGCAGTCGCCGGATTTGGTCATTTGCGTCCATCCAGTCCTCAACGCCATCCCGCTGCGCGTGCTGCGCTCCCTCGGCTCCGCCGCGCCGTTCGTCGTCGTAGTCACCGATCTGTTCAGCGCGCATGGATTGTGGTTCAACCCGGACGCGCAGCTCACGTTCGTGCCAACCGACGCCGCGCGCGCGCGCGGCGAACGCTGGGGCATTGCGCCGGCGCGGCTGCGCGTGGTGGGATTGCCGGTCAGTTTGGAATTCCTCGACCACGGCAAGAGTCAAGCCGAACTGCGCGCGAAACTTGGACTCGCGCCAGACCGCGTGACGGTTCTCCTGATGGGCGGCGGCGAAGGCATGGGGCAGCTCTTCGAGATCGCGCGCGCGCTCGATCGCGCGCGCCTGCCGATTCAGCTGGTCGTCGTCGCCGGGCGCAACCAGAAATTGTCCGACAAGCTCCGCGCGGCAGCGTGGCAGACGCCGGTCACCATCCAGAGCTTTGTCACCAATATGCCGGACTGGATGCGCGCGTCGAACGTCCTCATCACCAAAGCCGGTCCAGGAACGATCAGCGAAGCGCTGGCATGCGGTTTGCCGATTCTCTTGAGCGGCTTTCTGCCCGGGCAAGAGGAAGGCAACGTCACTTTTGTTCAAGAGAGCGGCGTCGGCGTCCTGCGCGAGAAACCGGCGGAAATCGTGCGCACGTTAGCCGAGTGGCTGACTCCCGGGAATGATGCGCTGGCGTGTTTCGCCGCGCGCGCCCGGCAGCTCGCGCGCCCGCGCACCGCGCTGGAGATCGCCGCCATCCTGGATGATCTGCTTGCCGCCGACACGCGGCGGGTTCGGCGGAGAGAGTGCCACACAGAGATTGGATCCGATGAAAACCGCCGTGGCTGACTCGAACAAGCCGAAACCAAACGAGTTTAACCGCAAAGAGCGCGAAGGTTCAGAATTTTTCTTTCTTCGTGTTCTTCGCGTTCTTTGCGGTTCAATTTCTTTGCTTGTTGTGCAACGATTTCGTCGGGTAGGTCCTCCAAGCCCAATCGGGAAAATGCGCCACCTCCACGCGGTCTTGGCGCTCCTCCTTTTTCTTTCCGCGTGCGCCGGTAGCGCGCCACCTGCCGCGTCGCCCATCACGCCCGGCGACCTGACGCCGGTCACACTGACCTTCTGGCACACGCAGCCCGGCGCTGAGAGCACGCTCCTCAGCGCGCTGGCAGACGATTTCCACACCGCGTATCCATCCATCACGGTGCGCGGCGAAGCGAAAAAGGACGAAGGCGATTTGCTGCGGCAGGGCATCGCGGCGATGGCGCTGAACCAGCTGCCGGATTTTATGATCGCCAGCAACCGCACGATCGGCGAATTCGCGCGTCAGGGCGCGGTCGTCGCGCTCGATCCGCTGCTGAACGATGCAACGCTCGGTTTACGCGCCGACGCGCGCAGCGATTTTTTTCCCGGCTTGCTCGACGCCGGCCGTTTTCCCGATCTAAAAAATCAACTTTTTTCTTTTCCGTTCGACCAGCACGCCGTCGTCCTCTACGCCAATAGCGATCTGTTGAAAGCCGCGACGGTCGATCCGCCGCGCACCTGGGACCAATTCAGCGCGGCGGCGCGCAGCACGACGAAAGGCAGCGTCCGCGGCTGGGCGATGTCGCCGGACGCGGCGGTCTATTACGCGTTCCTCTTCAGCCGCGGCAGCAGCGCCCTCAACGACGCGCAGACGCAGGCGCGGCTCACCGACGACGCCAATGTGAAATCGCTGCAGATGATCGCGGCATTGAGCAATGGCGGCTCGGCTTATCTAGCCAATAGCGCGAACGCGGCGCGCACCGATTTCGCGCAGGGCAAAGCCGCGTTCTTTTTTGGCACGACCGATGACCTCGCCGCGCTGACGGACGCGCTGGCGCGCTCCAACGCCAACTTTCGGTGGAGCGTGATGAGCATCCCGCAAGACGATCCGAGTCACCCGCTGACGACCATCGCCGGGTCGCGCCTCGCGATCTTTAGTCGATCCAGCGAGCGCAGGCGCGCGGCGTGGCTCTTCGCGCGCTGGCTCGCCGAGCCGGCGCAAACCGCGCGCTGGTCGCGCGCGACGCTGGCGATTCCGCTGCGCGCGTCCGCGCTGCCGTTGCTCGCGGCGGGCACACCCAGTCCGCTTTTCCAGCGCCTGCGCGACGAGTTTGGCAACACGTTGCCGGCGGGTCGCGCGCCGCCGGCGGTAAAAGATGCCGCGCAGATCGACACCGCGGTTGTGGAAATGTGGACGACGGTCGCGAACGGCGCCGATCCGGCGGCGGCGATCAGCGCGGCGACCAGCCGGGTCAACCGAATCCTGGGACCTTAACGAAGGAATCTCAAATGAGCCAACGATTGCAAACAGCCACCCGCGCTGCCCGCGCGGCGGGAAAGATCATCCGTGAAAAATTGGGCGGTGTGCGCGAGATCAAGTCCAAAGGCAAGCGCGACATTGTTACCGATGCGGATTTTGCGGCAGACCGCGCGGTGCGAAAAACAATTCTGGCGCGTTTTCCGCACGACCATTTCTTGTCTGAAGAAGATGCGCCTGCCGCGCGGCAGACCCTGTGGGCGCGCGCAGAGGAATTTGGCGACGAAGGTCTGTGGGTGGTCGATCCGCTCGACGGGACGACGAACTACGCGCATCGCCTGCCGGCGTTCTGCGTTTCGATCGCGCTGGTCCAGCGCGGCGCGGTTCAAATCGGCGTAGTGTATGACCCGCTGCGCGACGAGTTGTTCGCGGCAGCGCGCGGACAGGGCGCGCGGCTGAACGGCAAGCGCCTCGCGGTCAGCGCGACCCGGCGCTTTGAGCAGGCGGTCGTCGGCACGGAATGGGCGCGCGACCAAAAAGTGCGCGAGCGCACCGCCGCGATCTTTGCACGGATGGTCGCGCAGGCGACGACAGCGCGCGCGTTCGGCAGCGCGGCGCTCTCGCTCTGCTACGTGGCGGCAGGACGGCTCGACGCGTATTTTCATCTCGCGCTGTCGCCGTGGGATGTCGCGGCGGCGGCGCTCATCATCGAAGAAGCGGGCGGGCGCGTGACCACGCCATTGGGCGCACCGTGGAGTGTCCATTCCCAGGCGTATGTCTCCAGCAACCGGCGTTTGCACGCGCCGATGCTCCGCTACTTTAAGCGATGATGTCCCACCGCGAACGCATCGCGCGAACCCTGCGCGGCGAACAGCCCGACCGTATGACGCGCGGCGAATTTTTTATCGCCGCTGAATTTGCCCGCGCGTTCCTCGCGGTCGAGGGCGATCTTGAATTTCGCCACTACCAGACTGTGGTCGAACAACTCGATCTCGATATCGCATCGGTCGCATTCAGCGCGGGCTGGGGCGCGACGGAGCAGCCGGACGAAGACCGCGCGCTCGATGCGCTCGTGCGCTGGCGCGGCGAGAGCGATCGGTTCGTTTTCGCGCTGATCGATGGACCGTTCAGCGCGGCGGTGAAGGCGCGCGGATTCGAGATGCTGATGCGGTACGTGCACCGCGCGCCGTCATTCGCGCGCGAGGATTTTCAGCGCGGCGCGGCAGAGACGCGCGTCACCGCGCAAGCCGTGCGCGACGCGGGCGCGGACGGCGTGATCCTCGGTGAGGACATGGCGTACAACCAATCGACCTTCTGCTCGCCGCCGCAGCTGCGCGAGTTGTACTTTCCAGAGTTACGGCAAACCGCGCGCGACCTACGCGCGCTCGGACTGACGGTCTTTTTCCACTCCGACGGGAATCTCAACGGAATACTGGACGACCTTGCCGCGAGCGAGTTGGACGGTATTCAAGGGCTGGAGCCAGAAGCCGGGATGCAAGTCGGCGCGGTCCGCGCGCGCGTGGGCGGCGCGCTGACGCTATGGGGCAATCTCAGTTTCGATTTTCTGAGCGCGGCGCGGACGGACCCCGAAATCACCGCGGCGATCGATGCGATCAAAGCGGTTCGCGGCAAAATGATTCTGGGATCATGCGGCGGACTGGTGCACGGGCTGAATGTCGATACGGTGCGGCGCGTCTACGGATGAGCAATCCAATCGATTCGCTCTTGCGTAATTTTAATGGCGGGGATTGACGAGAACATCGAACGAGAATAGAATCGTATCCCGAGAGTGCTGATCAGGAGGAAGCGATGAAACCTTTAATGGTCGAAGTGATCGCCTACGCGCCGACGCAATTTTTTCACTGCACCCATTGCGAGGTTTTGTTCCAGGAAGCGGAGGTTAAAGGCGTGAAAAAATTCCACGCCGACACGCTGGAAACCTCGATGCCGGCGGATATGATGCAGGAATACCGAAATCTGTCGGATTGGATTTTGAACTCGGTGGAGCGATTCGGCGGCCGCGTGGTGTTCAAGGTCATCGACGCGGCGTCGATGGAAGGGCTGCTCAAATCCGTGCGCTACGGCGTCCACAAATATCCGGCGGTGGTGATCGATGGAAAAACAAAACAGACCGGGGCGGATTTTCAGAAAGCACAAGCCCTGATCGATCAGTCTCTGGCGCTTCAGCCCGCATGAGGTTTGACAATTTCAAATTTCCGGAGATAATGCAGCCAACCGCGATGACGGAGACAAGTAGCCGCGCCCAATCCGCCAGAGAAGAGAGCGCTCTTGGTGCAAGCTCTCCCGGAAGCAGACGGCGAAATTCACTCCCGAGCCGCGCGCGCGAAATCGTTCCTTCCCGTCATTGCGAGCGCAGCGAAGCACTTCCCAACCAATGAAGGAGATTGCTTCGTCGCAACAGACGCTCCTCGCAATGACACACACAGAGAGTAGCGCGCACCGCCTGCCCCGCGTTAACCGGGTTGCCGATGATCGTCGGCGCTGAGTGAGGTTGTTAGGTCGTTGGGTGGTAAGGTGGTTGGGTTGTATACCCGAACTACCGAACACCCAAACTCCCTAACCACCTAACAAGGGTGGTACCGCGAGAATCAACTCTCGTCCCTTTCCGGGATGGGAGTTTTTGTTTTGGCGCATATGGATCTTACATTTCATCTAGTGCCGCAAAGTTATTTCGATGCGCTCGATCCGCGCGCGGATTACGCGCCGCGCGACTTTGCGCGCGCAGGTTTCATTCACTGCACCGACGGCGCGGACGAGATGGCGCGCACCGCGAATCGCTATTACAAGATGGACGCGCAGCCGCACTATTATCTCTACATCGATAAAACGCGCGTGCGCGCGCCGATCCGCTACGACGATGCCGCGCGGTTGTATCCGCACCTTTACGGCGCGCTAAATCGCGATGCGATCGTTGCCGTGCGCGCGGCGGGACGCGCGGCGGATGGAACATTCCTGCCGCCCGCGGCGTTGCCGCAGTGAACGCGCCGAACGACGCGCCGCGCCGCGCGTCGCCGCTGATCGCGCTGCAATACCGCGATTTTCGTTTGCTGTGGAGCGGGCAGTTGCTCTCGCAGGTCGGCACGCAAATGCAAGCCGTGACGATCAACTGGCACATTTACGCCCTCACCGGCTCGGCGGTCGCGCTCGGCTTGATCGGCTTGGTGCGCGTCGTGCCGATCATTATCTTTTCGCTGATCGGCGGCGTATTTGCCGACGCGCACGACCGCCGCCGCGTGCTGCTGGTGACGCAAAGTCTGATGATGATCTTCGCAGCGATCCTCGCGCTGGTGACGGTCACCGGCGTAGTGTCCGCACCGCTCATCTATTTGCTCGCCGCGTGCACCTCCGCGACGGTCGCGTTCGACAGTCCGGCGCGGCAGGCGCTCGCGCCGAATTTGGTGAGCAAGG
>JBBIJS010000137.1:0-7725 GCA_037445855.1 Chloroflexota bacterium
TGGCCCGGCTTGAAATGGCTCACACCGATCTGGCATCCGAACATCAAGGGCGCGAACGGCAGCGTGTGCATTGACGCGGCGTGGTGGACCGCCGCGCGCTCACTCGATCGCCTGGTCGTCATGCTCGGCGAGATGGCGCAGTGGAAAAACTATCACGACGACCCGACCAAGCCGCCGTTTCCCTGGGACGCGGCAGCCGCCCAGTGGAGCCGCGAGTATCGCCTCAAGCATCCCGGCGCGTTCCCAGTAGACCATCACGAACTTTTGCGCCCGGAGCGCGTCAAGTTGACCGCGCAAACCGCGTCGACCGCGCACGCCGCGCCGAAAGTCAAACCGCGGCCCAAGATCAAGTTGAAATAACCCGACCGACCTTCCAGGTTTCAAAACCAGTCAGGTCTAGATTCAAACCCAAATGGAGGTGTGTTATGGCTGATGTTCCAGTGACCGTCGTTCTGCCTGCCGGTGGTTCTCGAACCGCCGAAGTTCCGAATGATGTGCCCGTGCGCGAGTTACTGCCGGAGTTGGCGACGACCTTGGAATTGCCCACCACCGGGCCGGATGGTCGTCCGATGAATTATCGGATGGATAGCAAGGCGCTGGGGCGCGAACTCCGCGAGGACGAAACGCTCCTGGCGGCGGGTATCCCCCAGAACGATCGCCTCATGCTGACCGCCGATGTCACGGCGGGCTAGCCCGCCGGGCTTGCCACGGCGTCGCCGCCTTCGCCACGCGTCACCGTCGACGAAGGCGGCGCGCCCGCCCGCGCCGGTTCGATCGAGAGGACATGTCATGACCGCGCCAGCTGCCGCGCCGGACAAGTATCGCGCCTTGTCCATCCTGCCCATCGAAGTGGAAAACGCCGCACCCGTGTTGTATGAACTCACCGGCGATTCAACCGAGATCGGTTCGGCGGAGGAGAACGCGATTGTCCTGTCCGATCCGAGCGTCGCGCCGAATCATCTCGCGGTGCGCCGCATTGGGGAAAGCGCTCATCTGCTGGTCGATCTGGCGGCGCGCGGGCAGGCGCGCGATCGCGAATGGATCGAGTCCCGCGAGGGTGACGCCTACTGGTGCCCACGGCACGGGAGCTTTTTGCGACTGGATCACCGGGCGTGGTGTCCGCAGTGCAAGCACCGGCGCGGATCGCTGTGGCTGATGCGTCCGTTGCGACCGGGCGATTCGTTCGATATCGGCAGCGCGTTTCGCGCGACGTACGTGCTGCAGACGCACGCGGTGAAAAAACACGCTGCCGCGACGGAAACCCGCGCGCCGTTTCCGGCGAACGAACTATTCGAGACCCAACCCAAGCCGCCGCGCGTCGCGCCGCCAACCAACGCGGAGCAGATTCAGAACAGTCCGCTGCCCACCGACGATTCCAACTTGTGGCGCTGGCATCCGGACGGCACGCCGTTCCCGATCTTTCTGCACCAGCGCGTGAATCTGGCGATCACGCAGCACGCGCGGCAGAACAGCGAACGCGAAGTCGGCGGGATTTTGTTAGGCGAGGTGCGCCGGGATGAAAAGGGTTGGCTGTACCTCGTGGTCACACACGCGCTGCCCGCTGAGTTTGCGGACGAGACGCGCGGGCATCTGACCTTTACCCAAAGCACCTGGCTCAAGATTCACCAAACGCACGAAGCGCAGTATCCCGACAAGACCATCGTCGGCTGGTACCACACGCACCCGGGCTGGACGATCTTTCTCTCGAAATGGGACTTGTTCATTCATCAGAATTTTTTCAAACAGCCCTGGCAAATCGCGCTGGTGATCGATCCATCGCTGGATCGCGCGGGCTTTTTCATCTGGAACGGCAGCGCGATCGCCAACCCGGACGCGCCGGTCGAACCCTTCCGGCTGGCGGAGCTGGACGGGTGGCGAGCTACCGTGCGTCCGCGGGTGCGCATCAAACTGACCGATGTTCGCGTGAAAGTAAGCCGGTAATCGCTGGCGCGTCATTGCGAGCGCAGCGAAGCGATCTCCGCAAAATAATTAGATTGCGCGTCGCCCTTCGACTTGCCCCGCTCGCTCAGGGCTCCTCGCAATGACATGGACTGTTTGTTCACGCAAGATGAGAGGCGTGCGATGACGATCAACTCACGGATCAAACTAATCGAAGAAGCGCCAGCAGACTCGGTGAACGAGTCGATGCCGCTCGACCACTCGCTCAAGTGGGTCTCCCAGTACGACGACCAGGTCGACCCGCGCGTCCGCGTGTTCTTCGCACAGTCGGCATACTTGAAATGCATCGAACATACCGAAAGCGATATGGCGAACGAGGTCGGCGGCGTGCTGATCGGCGCAGTGCGCGTCGACCCGCTGTGCCCGCGTCCGTACATTCTCATCCAGGACATTCTGCCGGCGCTCTACACGGATTCCAGTCAAACGCACGTAACGTTTACGCAGAACACGCTGGTGCACCTCAATCAAGAATTAGAAGAGCACTATCCGGGCAAGCGCATCGTCGGCTGGTACCACACGCACCCGCGTCTCGGCGTGTTCCTGTCCAGTCACGACACGTGGCTGCATCGAAATTTTTTCACCGCTCCCACTCACGTCGCGCTCGTCGTCGATCCGTACTATCGGCACGCCGGCATATTTTGCTGGCAGACCGGCAACCGGTTCGATCCCACCCGCTACGTCGGCTTTTTTGAATTGAGCGACGTAGACGAAGAGAGCATCGTCGAGTTGGACAACTTGACGCCGGTGATCGAAGAGACGCCGACGCCCTGCGGCGAAGCGCTGCTGAAGAAAGGAGTCGAGAAATGAGTCTGCGAATGCGCGCGTACTATTATGCGGTGTTAGGCGCGCTGGGTGCGCTGATCGGCTGGCGCATCACGGATACGTTCGGGTTTCTCGTCTCGAACGTGTACGTCAGCGAAGTTCTGCTGGGCGGAGTGATTGGCTTGTGCATCGGTCTGTTGATCGGCGCAAGCGAAGGACTCCTGGCGCAGTCGTGGTTCCGCGCGCTGCGCGCCGGCGCGCTGGCAGGCGGCGTGGGACTGCTGGCGGGCGCGGTCGGCTTGCCGCTGGGCGAATTCTTCTTTCAAATCACCGGCGGCGAGTTTATTAGCCGCGCGCTCGGCTGGGCGCTGTTCGGCTTGCTGATCGGTTTGTCGGAAGGTGTCACGACCGGGACGCAAATGTGGAAAGGCGCGGCAGGCGGCGTGATCGGCGGACTGGTCGGCGGGATGATCCTGCTCATCTTGCAAGCCGCGTTTGGCGTGACCGTTCTCGGCAAGATGCTGGGGCTGGTCGTGCTGGGCGCGGCGGTGGGCGCGTTCATCGCGCTGATCGTCGTCATTCTCTCGCGGGCGTGGATCGAAGTGGCTAGCGGCAAACTGAAAGGCACCGAGTTTATTCTCGACAAGTTCTTGCCGGCGCACGGACCGGCGGCGATCATCGGCAGCAACGATTTCAAATCCGATATCGCGCTGCCCGATCCGGATATGGCGCCGCAGCACGCGCGCCTCAAAGGCGCGGGGACCCATTTCATGATCGAGGATCTGAGTATTGGCAAAGGCACGTTCGTCAATGGGCGCAAAGTGGAGATGGCGCGGCTGACGAATAACGCGACGATCCGGATCGGCAACACTGAGTTGGTGTACCACGAGAAACACTAACGCCTACACCCCCATACCCCAAGTTGGTGCGTGTGGTGGGAGGTTGGGAGTAGGAGGTTTCAGATGAAACTGCTTATTTCATTCGGCATTTCGATTGTCCTGGCTCTGCTCGCCGTCATCGGCGCGCGCGCGCAGGGATCGACGAACATCACCGTCACGCAGATCGACCCGTCGCACTTTCCGCAGATCGATGTCTACGTCTCGGCGACGGACGCGGCGGGCAATCCGATCCGCAATGTCGACGCGAACGCGTTCCGACTGACCGAGAATGGACAGCCGATGCAACTGGTCGCCGCGACGCGCGCGGGCGAGGAAGGTCCAGTCAACACCGTCCTCGTGATCGACCGCACCGGCAGCATGGCGTTCGCGAACAAGATGGAGGGCGCCAAGCAAGCCGCCGCGACGTTCGTCAATCTGATGCGTCCGGGCGACAAGACCGCGCTGATCCAGTTCGACACGGAGATCGACACGCTGCAGCCGCTGACGGACGACAAGTCGGCGCTGCTCGCCTCGATCCAGAAAATCTATCCGCGCGGCAACACGATGCTGTACGACACAATTGCGCGCGCCGGCAAGTATTTTGAGGGCGTGTCGGGACGCAAGGCGATGATCGTCGTCACCGACGGGATGGATAATGCGAGCAAGCTGAATCTCGATACGCTGACGCAGCAACTGCAAACCGCCGGCTATTCGGTCTACACCGTCGGTCTGGGCGCGAAAGCCGCGGGGTACGGCAGCCAGGATGCCATCGACGAAGCGGCGCTCCAGCAAATCGCGACCGCCTCGTCTGGCACGTACGCGTACGCGCTGGACGCGAGTCAGCTCAACGGGTTGTACCAGCAGCTCTCGTACAAGATTCAGAACGAGTACAAGCTTTCCTACGTCACGCCGATTCCGCTGCGTGATGGTGTCAAGCGCAACATTGTCGTCACCGCGCCGGGCGCGGGCGCAGCGCAGACGGCGTACAATCCGGGCGGACTCATTCCAGAAGTCGCGCCGCAAGGGATTGCGTGGCTGCTGTTCTTGATCGCGCTGATGATCTTGGTCGGGCTGTTCTTCGCGCCGGCGGCGGTGCGCGTCGCGCGCGAACGCGGTTTATCGATTCCGCAAATTGCCGCGCCGCCAAAAGCGAAACCGCGCCGCGTGAAACTGACCGGCGCCGCGCCCGCGCAAGCGGTGGCGAGCGCGCCGAGCGCATCGGCAACTGCCGCGCGTCCCGCGCGCGTCAAGATCGTCAAGAAACCTGCGGCGTCCGAGCGCGCGCAGATGCCGTGGGATGAAGGCGCACCGAAACACTAAAGGAGGTTACCATGTCTGCTTTTGACAACATGCCGGACGTAGGGAAGAAAGGCAAGAAGGTCTCGCCCGCGCAACCGAATCGCACGCCGCTGCTGGTTGGACTGGCGGCGGGTTGTCTCCTGTTGCTGCTGTGCCTCGCGCTCGCCGGCGCGGGCGGCTGGTACTGGCTGCTGGGTCCGGGCGCAGCGCCCGCGCAGAAAGTGGGCAGCGCGGTCCCGCCGGGCAGCACGCCGGGCGCGCCCGCGGCGGCGACCTCCGGCGTCAAGATCGCCTACAGCGTCTACACCGGCGACTCGCCGGAAGGTCATTCGATCTGGACCATGAACGCGGACGGCAGCGGCGCGAAGCAACTCATCCCCACCGCGTCATCGCCGGCGTTTTCGCCCGACGGAAAACTGATCGCGTACTATCACTACACCGACGGCATCTACGTCGCGAATGTCGACGGCACGAACGCGCACAAGATCCTCGGCGAGAGTAACGCCAAGTATCTCGCGTGGTCGCACGACGGCAAGTGGATCGCCTTTGCCTCCAAGCCGAATGTCAACAAAGATACCGGGAACATCAACATCGACGCGGTGTTTGTCGATGGCAGCCGACGCCGCACGATGGTGATCGGCGGCTCGATGCCGTCTTGGTCGCCGAACGATCAGCAGATCGCGTTCGCCGATTGCCGCGGCAGCGATTGCGGAATTCTGAAAGCGGGTTCGCTCGGAGGCGATGGCGGCACGATGATCGCCAAGGAACTGGGGACGAACCCCGCGTGGTCGCCGGACGGGAACAAGATCGTCTACCAAGCCGAAGTCGATAGCATCAAGCAGCTCTTCGTCGTCAACCCGGATGGGAGCGGCGAGAAGCAACTCACGACCGGCGCCGCGCCGCATGTGGGCGCGGCGTGGTCGCCGGACGGCGGCGCGATCTTCTATCGCTCACCGGCAGGCGGCAATTGGGGCATCTGGAGAATGAACGCGGATGGCTCGGGGCAGACCAAGCTGCTGGGCGATGCGCAGCCGGTCGATTGGGCGTACGAGCGGCTGGCGGTGACGCGGTAAGTTGGACGCGGACTGACCGATTCCACAAGACCAGGACTCGCGAGTTAGCGAGTCCTGTTTTAGTTCTCAGTTTGGATTGATCGCGTACCAGAAATTCGAGATGAACCCACGCGCGTCTGGCGTCAGAACCTGGCTGACGATTTGCGGCGCGCCGTTCGCGCAGCGCCACGCGTAGACCGTCTCGCGTCCCGTGGCGACCGCGGGAATGAAATCGGTATTCGGATTGGATTTGCACCAACTCGTGATTCCCTCATTCGGCGTTTTGCTGGTGTCTGCCTTGCCTTCGCACGGAATGTTCGCGCCGACGTTGCACGCGAACACCTTGCCGCCCATGCAGCGCCAGAATGAATTGCGGACGAAGGGATCGAGCGGCGCATCGGGCGGCGCGTTGAACGCTTTCCGCAATCCTTGGGCGATCGCGTCCGGCACCTTGGGACCAGAATAGCGCGCGTCCGCCGCGTCGATCGTGCCGACTGCCGCGCAGTAGGTGAACGGATCGCTGAACGTAGCGACGGGCGTCTCCGTGGGCGTCGGGTTGGGAACGAGCGCGACGGTTGTGGGCGCGCACGAAATCAGGTTCGCGATGATGAGCAGCAATAGCGTGAATCGGAAAAGACGTGAGCGTGTCATGGTGTCCTCCCGCGTGCTATTTTATCACAAAACTGCGCGGCGCGGTGAAACTTTTAGAGGGCACAGAAAAACGCTGACCCTGGCATGACTGTGGCGCAGTTCGCCGCAGCCACGTTCCCGCCAGGGCATGCGTGAACACTGATTTCATTTTCTGTGTTTATCTGTGTTCAGCAGTGTCCAATTACCTGACCTTTGATTGGTTTGTCCATTAGAGGAAAAAAGTTTCGAGTTCGGCGCACGTCTCGTCCGGCAATTCCTCGGCGAGATAATGCCCACCCTCCAGCGCGCGCCCGCGCACGTCGGTCGCGACCTCTCCCCAATCCTTCAGCGGCGTAAAGCATCGCTCGATCACGCCGCGCTTGCCCCACAGCACGAGCAGCGGGCACGCGATCTTGCGCCTGGCTTGCATGTCCGCGCGGTCGTGCTCCAGATCGATGCTCGCCGACGCGCGATAGTCCTCGCAGCTGGCGTGGATCGTTTCCGGCGTAAAGCAACGCAGATACTCGCTCAACGCGTCGGGCGCGAACGCCGACAGTCCTGCGCTGCCGCTGCCGATCTTCTTGAGCAAATAGAATTGCGGATCGCTTTCAATCAGTTTTTCCGGCAACGGCTTGGGCTGAATCAGAAAGAACCAGTGGTAGTACGCCTGCGCGAACTCGCGGTTGGTGCTCTCGTACATCTTCTTCGTCGGCGAGATGTCGAGCAGTGCGAGTTTCAGCACGCGGTCGGGATGATCGATGGCGAGACGATGCGCGACGCGCGCGCCGCGGTCGTGCCCGGCGACGTAGAAGCGCTCAAAGCCGAGTTGGCGCATCAACTCGACCTGATCGCGCGCCATCGCGCGCTTGGAATAATTGCTGTGGTCGAGCGCGCCTTCGGGCTTGCCGCTGTCGCCGTAGCCGCGCAGGTCGGCGGCGACCACGGTATAGCGCGCGGCAAGGCGCGGCGCGATCTTGTGCCAGATGACGTGCGTTTGCGGATAGCCGTGCAGCAGCAAGAGCGGCTGCCCCTGCCCGCCGACGATGGCGTTGATGGCGACCTCGCCGGTATCCACGCGCACTTGCTTGAATCCCTCGAACATGATGTGGCTCCGCGAAAGTGATAGCTGGATTGTAGCACAAAAG
>JBBIJS010000138.1:0-7719 GCA_037445855.1 Chloroflexota bacterium
AAAATAAAAAAGACCTTCGGAGTCTCAGAGACCGCGAAGGTCTTTTTCTCTTACGCCTTCTCTACGACTACCGCGGTGCCGTAAGCCAGCACCTCGGTGATGCCTTCCATCACATCGTTCGCGTCATAGCGCATTCCGATGATCGCGTTTGCGCCCATCTGCTGCGCGTGTTGCAGCATCAGATCGAATGCCTCGCCGCGCGCGTGCTCGCACAGCTCGGTGTAGACTGTAATGTTTCCGCCGAAGAATGCCTGCACGCTGCCGGCAAAATTCCCCAGCGCACTGCGCGACCGGACAGTGATGCCGCGCACCACCCCGAGATTTTTTGCCACGCGATACCCTTGAAAATCAAATGCGGTTGTGACCATCGCTGCGTCCATTGCGGTTCTCCTTTTCGATTTTTTGGTGAGGATAGTTTACCACATTTTAGCAACGGCGGCACTCTTGCCGAGTCGCCCAATCGCGAAAACTCCGACCGTCGCGACGACAGTGCCGATCAGCGCGAGCCAGAATGCAATGGTGTAATGGCCGGTGGCGTCAAACAAATAGCCGCCGAGCCACGGACCCAGCGCGCCGCCCAGACCGAACGCGGTGATGTTGTAGCCGTTGATCGTTCCAAAGTCCGGTCCCTCGAACAAATCTGCCGTCAGCGCGTTGATGAGCGAGGTGCGCGAACTATCGCCGATTCCGAACGCGATGGCGAAGAGCCACGCGAACGTTGGATTCGCATTACCCTCGATCAGCAGCAAGAGCGCGATGGCGGCGATGACGCTGAGCGAACCGAAGGCGAATGCCGGCACGCGCCCCACGCGATCGGAAATCCAGCCCCATGCCACCGTCGCCGGCGCTTGCACCGCGCCGACCGCGCCGAAAACCGTCGCCGCGAACAAGCTGCTGAATCCCACGTCGACCATGTGCGCGACGGCGTGGACGAGGATCATGCGTGCGGCGGTCAACGCGAGCAGCGTGGTCAGAAGCAAGAGCCAGAGCCGCGGATCGCGCAGTACGCTGCGCGCGGTGTGCCGCGGGCGCGCCGCCGTGTGTGACGGCGTCGCGACGACAATCGTATCGCCGTCCGGCAGCCGGTTCATTTCCTGCGGACGCGTGCGCGCCCAGCGCGCATTGATCGGCACGAGCAGGACGAGCACGATCACGCCGAGCGCGAGGTACGTGCCGCGCCAGCCGTAGCTCGCAATCAGCTGCTCGACCAGCGGGGAAAAAATAAACGTGCCGATGCCGGTGCCGGCAAACGCGAGACCAATCGCTAGCCCGCGCTGGCGGATGAACCAGCGCGACAAAACGACGGCGTGCATCCCCAGCGCAAGCGCGGCAAGTCCCAGCGAGGCGATGAGACTGTAGTAGACGATCATCTGCCACAACGATTGAGCCAGACTGGTCAAGATCAAGCCGACGCCGAGGATGATGCTGCCGCCGACGAAGACGACGCGCGCGCCCACGCGGTCGAGGAGGTTGCCGAGGAAGGGACCGACTGCCGCGAACAGCAGGAGACTGATCGAAAAAATACTGGAGGTGCTCGCGCGGTCCCAGCCGAATTCCTGGGTTAGCGGAACGAAGAAGATGGCATAGGTGAAGCGGATGCCGAGCGAAACGAGCAGGGTGACGAACGCAACGGCGACGACAATCCAACCGTAGAAAACACGCGGGCGGTTCATCGCCATGACGCTGCCGATTCGGAAGGGTGGTTAGACACCGAGATACGCCGTGCGGATATGGGGATTGGCAAGCAGGTTCTGGGACGTATCGGCGAGGGCGATATGACCGGTCTCGATCACATAGCCGCGCTGCGCGTGCTCCAGCGCGACCTGCACGTCCTGCTCGACGAGGAGGAGCGCGGTACCCTGCGCGCGGTTGATCTGTTCGAGCGCGCTGATCATCGTGTCCACGATCAGCGGCGCGAGACCGAGCGACATTTCGTCGATCATCAGCAATTTAGGTCGCGCCATCATGCCGCGTCCGATCGCCACCATCTGCTGTTCGCCGCCGGAAAGTTTTCCGGCGGAAGTATGGAGTCGTTCTTGAAGCGCGGGGAACAGGTCCAGCACGCGGTCGAGGTCGCGCGTGACGTTCGCTTGGTCGCGCCGCGCGTACGCGCCCTGCGTCAAATTCTCTCGAACCGTGAGACCGGCGAACAGGCGGCGCCCTTGCGGCACGTGGACGATGCCGCGCCGGACGATTTCATCGGAGGGTGCGCGCGTAATGTCGTGTCCGTCGAACGCCAGGCTGCCGCGCCAACGCGGCAACAAACCGGAGATCGCGGTCAGAAGCGTGGTCTTGCCCGCGCCGTTCGACCCGATGAGCGCGACCATCTCACCCTCGCGCACCTCCAGATTGATGTCCCACAGCGCTTGAATCGAGCCGTAGCCGGCGTCCAAATGTTCGATGGTGAGCATGGCTAGGCGAACCTGATGACGCCGCGAATATTTTTGCCGGCGATCATATCGGCGTAGCCCTGATTGATCTCGTCGAGCGCATAGGTCTTGGTCACGAGTTCGTTGAGTTTGAGTCGCCCCTGTCGGTAGAGCTCGAGCAGTTTCGGAATCTCGACGCGCGGATTGCTCGCGCCGTAGAGGGTACCCATCAGCGTTTTTTGGGAAAGCACCAATTGCAGCGGGCTGATCGGAATGCTCGCGATGGTCGCGGGCGTCAGTCCGATCACGACGACCGTACCCAGTTTCGCCGTCGCCGCGAACGCCTGTGCGATCGTCGCTGGGCTGGCGATCGCTTCGAACGCGAAATCGACGCCCGCGCCGCCGGTGATCTCCAGCGCTCGCGCGACCACATCTTCTTTCCCGGAATGAAGCGTGTGCGTCGCGCCAAACTCTTTTGCCCACGCGAGTTTCTGATCGACAACATCCGCCGCGATGATCGTCGTCGCGCCGGACGCGCGCGCCCCTTGAATCACATTCATGCCCACGCCGCCGGTTCCGATCACCAGGACGCTGCTGCCGGGTGTGACTTGCGCGCGATGCACCGCCGCGCCAAATCCGCCGACCACGCCGCAGCCGACGAGGCACGCCGCGTCGAGCGGATAATCCTTGTCGATCACGCAGACGGAATCTTGATGCGCGACGACGCGCTCGCTGAACGCGCCGAGCATACAGAATTGTCCAACATTCTGCCCGGCTTGGTTGTGGAGCCGGTACGTGCCATCGCGCTGCGGACCTTTCGCGAGACCGACGGCTTCCGCGCACGCGTGGCTGTGACCGGCGAGGCACCAGCGGCATTTGCCGCACGCCGGAATGAACATCAGCACGACGTGATCGCCGGGCTGGCAGCGCGTCACGCCCTCTCCAACTTTTTCCACAACGCCGGCGCCTTCGTGCCCCAGCGCCATCGGCATCATTCCCACTTGCCGGTTGCCGGCGACGACGTGATAATCGGAATGGCATAGTCCGACGGCGGCGATCTTTACGCGCACTTCGCCGGCTCTCGGCTCGTCGAGTTCGAGTTCCTCGATCCGAAGCGGTTCCTTCGGCGCGTAGATCACCGCGGCGCGCGTCTTCATACAGTTTCCTTCGGTTTGGCGTAGCGATTGCCCAGGTACGCGGCGATCACTTTTGGATTCTCGACGATCTCTGCCGGCGTGCCTTCCGCGATCTTCTGTCCGAACTCTAGGACGACGATGCGGTGCGACAATCCCATGATCGCCTTCATCACATGCTCGACGACGAGCAGCGTCACGCCGGACGCGTGAATCTGCCGCAGCAAATCCATCGCTTCCAGAACCTCGCTGCCATGCAAGCCCGCCATCACCTCGTCGAGCAGCAGCACTTGCGGATCCATCGCAAGCGCTTTAGCCAGTTCAAGTCGTTTCAGATCCGCAATCGTCAAGCGCTCGGCGGACCATTTTGTTTTCTCCTTCATCTCCAGGAAGACGAGCACCTGCTCCGCCTTTTCAAATGCCGCGCGCGTGCTGCGGCTGGCGCCTTGCGCGCCAAACATCGCGCCGACCGCGACGTTCTCCAGCACGCTGAGATGCCGGAACGGCTTGGTGACCTGAAACGTGCGCGCCAGTCCCGCGCGCGCGATGCGGTACGCCGGCGCACCGGTGATCGCTCGACTGCGATAAGCGATCATGCCGCTCGACGGTTTGTCGAGACCGGTGACGACGTTGATGAACGTGGTCTTGCCCGCGCCGTTCGGTCCGATCAAGCCGAGGATCTCGCCTTCCTTCAGGGTGAGATTGACGCGATCGAGCGCGGTGACGCCGCCAAAATGTTTGGTGAGGTTGGTGGTTTCGAGAATGGATGTATCGTTTGACATTTGTGAAGACGGAGGACGGCAGACGGACGACGAAATACTTGCGTCATCCGTCCGTGGCCGTTCGTCGTCCTACGCCCGATTTTCCCGCGGGGCTTGGAGCAGCGCGGCAAGCCCAAACACGCGCCGCCCGGTCAAGTACTCCAGCGCGCCCTGCGGCATGAAGATGATCACCAGGATCATCGCCAAGCCCAGGAAAGTGAATTGCAAACCGGGAAATTGAAATGACAGATAGGTGCTGAGGATTTGGAAAACGAACGCGCCAATGACCGGACCCAAGACCGTACCGCCGCCGCCGATGATCACGATCAGAATGGGGTTCGCCGTGTACGCCGTGATGTCGAACAGCGAATCCGGCGCGATGGTCGTGTTGTAGTAGGCGTAGATTCCGCCAGCCAATCCGATGAACAGTCCGGTCAAGGCGAACGCCAGCGTTTTGTACAACGTCGTGTTGATGCCGACCGCGCGCGCGGCGTATTCGTTCTCGCGGATCGCGATCCAGGCGTAACCGATTTTGCTGCGCGCGAGCAGATACGTGACGAGGATGCTGAGCGTCAGCGCCGCCAGCATGAAAAAATAAATCTGCCGAAAAGAATTGGGATCGGGATTGATCGGCAAGTTCAAGCCGATCCCGCCGCCGGTCAGCGAATCCCATCCTGAGACAATCTCGCGCACGGCGACCGCGACACCAAGCGTCGCGACGGCAAAGTAATGCCCTTTCAGTCGCAGCAGCGGCAAGCCGATCAGTCCGGCGAAGATCGCGCAGAAGATTCCGCCCGCCGCCATGCTGGGCAGAAAATCAAAGTGCGCTTTGGTCATCAAGATGCCGGTCACGTACGCGCCCAGCCCAAAGAACGCGACATTGCCGAACGAGGCGTATCCCGTATAGCCGCCGATGAAATTCCAACCCTGCGCGAGAATCGCCGCCATAAAAACGAACGTGAAGGTCCGCAGCCAAAAGCCGCTCGGCGCGGTGAACGGAAAGGCGATGGCGCCGAGCAAGCCGGCGATGGCAATGAAGTAAACGATCTTTTCGCCGCGCGTCGCGTCCCCGGCAGACGGTCGCGTCATTGCTCGCTCCCGCTGTAAAACGGCTTGCCGATCAATCCTTCCGGGCGCACGATCAGCACGAGCACGAGGACGGTAAATCCAATCGCGTCCTTGAACCCCGGCGCGAAGAACCCGGCGAAAACCTGGAGGAGCGCCAGCACGATCCCGCCGACCAGCGCGCCGGGCACGCTGCCCAAGCCGCCGAGGACGCAGATCAAGAAGGCGTAGATGGTGTATCCGCTGCCGATCGACGGCGTGATAGGAAACGTCATGCTGATGAGCGATCCCGCCGCGCCTGCCAGCGCCGCGCTCAGCCCGTACGTCAGCGCGAAGGTCGGCGCGATCTTGACGCCGGTCAGGCGCGCCGCGTCGAGGTCCATACCGGTCGCGCGGATCGCGTTACCGATGCGCGTGCGCGTGAGGAACAAATGGAACAGGTAGACGAGGAGAATCGAGATCAGCAGCGCGGCGAGCCGCACCGACGCGATCTTGACGCCGCCGATTTCCAGTCCGATCCCGCTGTACGCGGTTGTCACCGAGCGGTAGTCGCCGCTAAAGACCTGCAGCGCGAGATTTTCGAGGAGGATGCTCAATCCGAACGTGATCAGGAATTTTACGAGCAGCGGCGCGCGGATGACCCAGGTCAAGACGCCGCGCTCGATGAGGTAGCCCAGCGCGAAGAGCGCCGCCATCGAAAGCGGGATCGTGAGGAAGGGATCGATGCCAAAGAACGTGTAGAGAAAGTACGTGGTATACGCGCCGAGCATGATGAACTCACCGTGGGCAATGTTGATGAGATTCATAATGCCCCACACGATCGAAAAACCGAGGCCGACGAGCGCGAACGTGCCGCCGAGCATCAAGCCATTGATCAGCGTCTGGGCGAATTGGACGGGGTTCATTCGTGGTTAGGCGGTTGGGTAGTTCGGTAGTTGGGTGGTCAGAGCGGGAAGACATTCCCAAACCACCTTACTACCCAACCACCAAGTTTCAGCGTTTATCCCACGGCGGCGCGGGATATTGGAAATCTTTGGAGGCGACGTTGGCGGGACCGACAGTGTAGATTTTTCCGTCGGTCTGATTCTGCATCACCGCCATCGGTTTGTAGATGTTGATGCCGCGGTCGTCGAATTGGACATGACCGAAGAACGAATCGAAATTCAATTTGGCGAGCGCGTCGCGCACCTGCGTCGGATCGAGCGAACCGGCGGTTTGAATCGCTTTTTGATAGGCGATCACCGCTGCCGCGGACTCGGCGACTTGGTACGGCACGGTCGCGTCGTAGGTGCCGGGATATTTCGCGCGCACCTGTTTGGCGAACGCTTGCGGCGTGCCGAAGATGTCAGCGCCCGAAAGCTTCAAGTCTTCGGTCCACTGTGCGCCGCCGAAAACATAATCAGCATCCTGCTTGAGCGAGGTGCGAAAATCCGGCGACGTCGGCCCAACCGAAAAGCCCCATGCCTTGGCATTGACGCCGATATCTTTCGCCTGCTTCATGGTGAGGATGGCGTCCTGGATGTGTCCCGCGCCAAAGATGATGTCGGGATTCAAGCCCTTGATCGCGGTGAGCTGGGGCGAAACATCCTTTGCCGCGGTCGGGTACCGTTCATTGTACACCACGTTAAAGCCCTGATCTTTCGCGTACGCGGCGATGCCATCCGCCACTTCAATCGCGAACGGATCGGTTTCCGCGATGACGGCGACATTTTTCGCGCTAGGGTCTTTCGCTTTGATCAGGTCAAGGATGCCGCGGAGGTACATCTTGCCGGGACTCAGGATGCCGAAGGTGTACTTGAAGCCGCGATTGAAAATCGATTCTGCCGCGCCGTTCGCCTCGACCATCGGAATCTTGTACTTCTCGACGATTGCCGCGGCGGTGTTGGTCGGCGCGCTGCCGTACGGACCCAGGATGAAATTCACCTTGTCTTCGCTGATCAGTTTCTCGACCAACTGACCGCTTTGGTCGGCTTTGCTGGTGTCGTCGTAGTACTTGATGTCGATCTTGTACTTTTTGCCGCCGACCGTGATGCCGCCCGCCGCGTTGAGCGCATCCTTCGCGGTCTCGTAGCCGTCTTTCGTGTACTTGCCTTCGTTCGACGTGGAGCCGGTGAGCGACACTGCCGCGCCAAAAACAATCGTCCCATCGAAAGTCGCCGCGGCGCTGGCGGTGGTTGCCGCTGGCGCGGGAGTCGATGGGGCGGTGGTCGGCTGTGCGGGAGCGCCCGCGCAGCCACTGACGATGATCGTCAGGATGACCGCACAACCGAGCAGAAAAGCACCTCGCCTGATGTTCCCCATGGGTTTCCTCCTTCGTGAAGTGAACCGTCTGTAGATGGCGAGATTATATACTGAAATGAAACGCGGTGTCAATGCCCCCTACAACTTTTC
>JBBIJS010000139.1:0-6437 GCA_037445855.1 Chloroflexota bacterium
CAGACGCCTACGCGGAGCAAGCCGCCGCGCTGACCGAAGGCGGCGTCGATTTTCTCTTGCTCGAAACGTTTTTCGCGCTCGACGAAGCGCAAGCCGCCATCGAGGGCGTCCGGCGCGCGAGCACGCTGCCGCTCGTCGTCTCGTTCAGTTACGATCAAGGCACCCGCACGATGATGGGACTGACGCCGACGCAAGTCGTCCAGGCGATTGCGCCGCTCGGCGTCGCCGCGATCGGCGCGAACTGCGGCAAATCGCCGGACACGATGGAAGTGATCGTCAAGGAAATGGCGGCGCAGAAAACCGGCGTGCCGCTCTGGATCAAGCCGAACGCCGGACTGCCGCAGATGATCGGCGACGTGGCGCATTATGACGCCACCCCGGCGACGATGGCGGAATACGCCGCGCGGTACGTGAACGCCGGCGCGCAGATTGTTGGCGGGTGCTGCGGCAATTCGCCCGCGCACGTCGCCGCGATCGCGCGTGCGGCGAAGAATAAGCAACCCGTGTAAACCATCGGTTAGGATTCGTTTAAGGAAACATTACGGGTGGCGCGCGTTTCTCCCCTTGACATGTACTAGACATTGATGCTACACTGACTGCCGACGCGATAGATTGCTTGTCCAATCCCAACCGCGGTTTTCCAAGGACTGCAATTGCAGTGAGGCACAGAATGAAGCGCAACTTGTTGACTCAGCAGCTACTTCGTCCGAATCAAATTATCGCTTGGCATTCCGCAGGCGTTCGGTCCGCGCGGTCGGGCTGGCTCTGCACGTTTTTGGGCAACTGAATACGTTCCGATAGGCAGACGGTTCCATTCGGTCTGCCTTTTTGCATCCATCTCACATAAAGGAGGTGAGCGCCAGCGAGTAATTTTTTGTCGATTCACCCATCCGTCAACTCTGCAAGTCATTTTCCGGGAGGAGAAGAATGTTCGAAAATCGAAAACGCATTGCTCTACTGTTAGCCGTCCTCGTGCTTGCCGTCCTCGCGGCGGCATGCGCTCCTGCGGCGACTCCAGTTCCACCGCCGGCGCCAACGGCCGCGCCGGCGCCAACGACCGCGGCTGCCGCATCGCCCGCGATGCAAGCTCTCATCGATGCAGCCAAGAAGGAAGGCCAGTTGACCGTCATCGCGTTGCCGCATGACTGGTGCGATTACGGCGATGTGATCAGCCAGTTCAAAGCCAAGTACGGTTTGACCGTCAATGAACTCAACCCGAACGGTTCGTCGGGTGAAGAGTTGCAAGCCATCGTCGCGAACAAAGACAACAAGGGACCCCAAGCGCCTGACGTCGTCGATGTTGGCTTGGGCTTTGGTCCGCAAATGGTGAGTCAGGGATTGGTCGCGCCGTACAAAGTAGCGACCTGGAGCACGATTCCTGACAGCGCCAAGGATGCCAGCGGCAACTGGTACGGTGACTACTATGGCGTGATGGCGTTCGAGGTCAACTCGGACGTGATCAAGACGCCGCCGCAAGACTGGGCGGATCTGCAAAAGCCGGATTACAAGAACTCGGTCGCGCTCTCCGGCGATCCACGTAGCGCCGCTCAGGCAGTTCAGGCGGTGTTTGCTGCCGGTCTCTCCGCCGATAACGGAGACATCGCTGGCGCCGGGCAAGCCGGGCTGAATTTCTTCTCGCAGTTGAACAAAGCCGGTAACTTTGTCCCCGTCATTGCCAAGTCCGGTAACGTTGCAAAAGGCGAGACACCGATCAGTCTAACTTGGGACTATCTCTCGCTTGCCGACGCCGACACCCTCAAAGCCAGCACAAAGATCACGACGATCGTGCCAAAGACTGGCGTCGTCGCGGGTGTCTACATCCAAGCGATCAGCGCGTATGCGCCGCATCCGAACGCCGCCAAGCTCTGGATGGAATACCTGTATTCGGACGAGGGACAGTTGACCTGGCTCAAGGGTTACTGCCACCCGATCCGTTACAACGACTTGGCGTCCAAGAACGCGATCCCTGCCGACCTCGCGGCGAAGTTGCCGCCAGCGGCAAACTATGCCAAAGCGATCTTCCCGACGCTCGACCAGCAAGCCGCCTACAAAGACACGATCACCAAGAACTGGGACAGTGTCGTCGGGACTGGCGCTAACGCGTTCCCGACCGCGACTCCAAAGCCCTAGTAGTCCGATGCTTTGATCTTGCGGGGTGGAAACTCGCGTTTGGCGTAAATCACCCCGCAGGATCTTACGGTTGAGCTACTAGCAGTGACGAGAAAATCCACCAGCGAGCACATCCGATCGGGAACGAACGCCTTCGCGTTGTTCTCGCCTCGGCGAAGCTCGGTGAGGAGTTGCCAGTGTCACAAGCAGTACGCATCGAAACACGGGGCGCGCCTCTGGCGCGTCCCGTCACACGAAAGATCTCCTGGGCTTGGTTGGGACTCGCGCCATTCTTTCTCTTTGCGATCCTTTTCCTGCTGTGGCCCTCTAGCTCTCTAATCATCGGCGGATTCCAGGATCCGACTGGAAATTTCACGCTCAAGAACATCAGCGACCTCTTCACGCCCAGCATCTTGAATTCGTACGGTCTCAGCATTCAGATCAGCGCAGTCACGGCTATCGCCGGCGCACTCTTCGGATTTTTGCTCGCGTACGCCGCCATTCTGGGCGGGCTGCCGCGCTGGATTCGCACGGCATTGATGACGCTGTGCGGCGTCGCTTCCAACTTCGCCGGCGTCCCCTTGGCATTTGCGTTTATCGCCACGTTGGGTCGGACTGGATTTCTTACGGCATTCCTGCGTAATACCTTCGGGTTCGACCCTTATCAAGTGGGCTTTAATCTTTATAATTTCTGGGGACTTGCCCTGACTTATATGTATTTTCAATTCCCGCTAATGGTCTTGATCATGGCGCCTGCGTTGGATGGACTGAAACACGAATGGCGGGAAGCCTCTGAAAACCTGGGCGCGAACTCCTGGCAATACTGGCGTTACATCGCATTGCCGATACTCCTGCCGTCGCTACTGGGCGCGATGATCCTCCTCTTCGGCAACGCTTTTGGCGCGTATGCGACGGCGTACGCGCTCACGGGCGGCACTTTGAATCTGATTACGATCAGCATCGGCCAGCAAATCGCGGGTAACGTGTTGTATAATCCGAATCTGGGGTATGCGCTCGCGTTGGGCATGATCGTCATTATGGCAGTCTGCATCGGCGGATATACCTGGCTCCAAAGCCGCACGGCAAGGTGGCTACGATGAAAAAGACGAATTTCTGGGCGTGGCTCTGGATCGTCCTGGGGGCGGTGTATTTCTTCTTGCCGTTGTATGGAACGCTGGATTTCTCCCTGCGCGAGCAGCGCGGCATCTTGAGTCTCCTCGCATACCAAAACGTGTTGAATGATCCGCACTTTCGCAATTCGTTCGCTTTCTCAGCGACGATGGCGGCGGCAACGATCGTCATTGGTCTGTTGCTCATCGTTCCAACGGCGTATTGGGTTCATCTGCGCTTGCCGCAGGCGCGCCCCATCGTCGAGTTCATCACGCTACTTCCATTCGTCGTCCCGGCGATCGTACTCGTCTTTGGCTTTATTCGGATTTATAGCGGTCCGCCGCTGGCGCTCACGAATAGCGCCGAGACCACTAACATCCTACTGATGTTCGGCTATATCGTGGTCGCGTTGCCCTACACCTATCGCTCCGTGGACGCCGGTTTGCGCGCGATCGATGTACGCACGCTCACCGAAGCCGCGCAGAGTCTGGGCGCGGGTTGGTTCACGGTCCTGTTTCGCATCATCTTCCCAAATCTGCGCGTGGCGCTGCTGAGCAGCGCATTCCTGACCTTTGCGATTGTCGTCGGCGAATTCACGCTGGCTAACCTGCTCAATCGTCCCGCGTTCGGACCGTACATGGTACTGCTCGGTCAAGATCGCGCGTATGAACCCGCGGCGTTGTCGATCATGAGCTTCGCGCTAACCTGGGCTGCCATCGGATTGATCCAATGGTTCAGCCGCGGCGCCCAAGGTCAGGGACAACTCGCCGGCACGCGCTAAGACGAGCAACCCGTATTCATCAGCCAGCGTCCAGATGATCCTGCTGACGGACGACGGATTACTGTTGACAGAACACTGACTATTGGAGTCACTATGGCTTTCCTTGAACTCACCAACGTCCGCAAAAGTTTCGGACAGGTCAATGCAGTCGAGTCGTTCAATCTCAAAGTCGAACGCGGCGAGTTGGTTTCGTTCCTCGGTCCGAGCGGCTGCGGCAAGACGACCACCCTGCGCATGATTGCGGGCTTTGAGTTGCCTACGGCCGGTTCGGTTCAGATCAACGGCGCCGACTTGACCTATGTGCCGCCGAACAAGCGCAACGTTGGCATGGTCTTCCAGTCGTACGCGCTTTTTCCAAACATGACCGTCGCAGACAACATCGGCTTTGGATTGAGGATCGCGAAAAAACCGGCGCGCGAAATCAAGCCGCGCGTGGAAGAGATGCTCGCGCTGATTCATATGCCCGGGCTGGGTAACCGCTATCCGTACCAGTTATCCGGCGGTCAGCAGCAGCGCGTCGCGCTGGCGCGCGCGCTGGCGTTCTCGCCGCAAGTGTTGCTGCTCGACGAGCCGCTGTCTGCGCTCGACGCCAAAATCCGCGTGTCACTGCGCGGCGAAATCCGCTCGATCCAGCAGAAGCTCGGCATCACGACGATTTACGTGACGCACGATCAGGAGGAAGCGCTGTCATTATCGGATCGCGTCGTCGTCATGAACAACGGGCACATTGAGCAGGTCGGCGCGCCGTTTGAGATCTACAATTTCCCGACGACCGAATTCGTGGCGCAGTTCGTCGGCACACTGAACACACTGAGCGCGCAAGTCCAGGACGTCGGGGACAAACGCCTCGTTGTGGACGGTCAAGCCATCAAATCCGCGCACGCGCTCGAGGGCGCGCGCGTCGGCGAGAAGGTGTCGATCTCGATTCGCCCCGAGCGCATCAGTTTCTACAGCGAAGTGCAGAAAGTCAACCGGATGGAATGCGCCGTCGAGAACATCGCGTTCCTCGGCTCGATTGTGCGGATCCAGGTGCGGACCGGCGCCAATGTGTTCTACATGGACACGTTCAACAATCCGTTCCTCGAACTTCCCAAGCTCGGCGACAAGGTTCAAATCACCTTCTCCGCCGAAGCGGTACTGGTCCTGCGGCAATCCGCGTAGGGCGCGTCAAAGACCTGGAAGGTTTGCAAAACGTTCCAGGTCTGGTATAATCTCCGCACGATGTCCACGAATCGTCCCCGTTACTCCATCGTCGCGCCCGTCTTCAACGAAGAAGCCGGCTTGTCCGAATTCTACCGCCGCACCGCCGCCGTGATGAACCAACTCGACGGCGCGGCAGAACTCCTGCTCGTCTTCGACGGCAGCCGCGACCGCTCGCCGGAAATCGGCCGCGCGCTGCGCGCGCAAGACCCGCGCATCAAGCTCGTCAACTTTTCGCGTAACTTTGGGCATCAAGTCGCCATCAGCGCGGGCATCGATTACGCGGAAGGCGACGCGGTCGTCATCATCGATTCCGATTTGCAAGACCCACCGGAAGTCATTCCCGAAATGATCGCCCAATGGAAAGACGGATTCGCGGTCGTCTATGCCCAGCGCGAAAAACGCAAGGGTGAAACCGCGTTCAAACTTTTCACCGCGTCCTTGTTCTATCGGCTCATCCGGCGACTGGCGTCCATCGACATTCCGCCGGACACCGGCGACTTTCGTTTGATCGACCGGCAAGTGGTCTTGACGATGCGGCAGCTGCGCGAGCATCATCGCTTTATGCGCGGGTTGTCGGTGTGGGTGGGCTTTAAACAAACGGGGATCCAGTACGAGCGGCAGGAGCGCTACGCCGGCACGACGCAATATCCGGTGCAGAAGATGGTGCGGTTCGCGGCGGACGCGATCACCGGCTTTTCGTACGTGCCGCTGCAACTTGCGACGACGATGGGCTTTGGGGTTTCGGTCCTTGCCCTCCTCGCGATCCCGGTGGTGGCAGTGCTGCGTCTGACCGGCAACGATGCGTTCCACGGACAAGCCACCACGCTCATCGCGGTCTTGTTTCTCGGCGGCGTGCAATTGATTTTTCTCGGCATCCTCGGCGAGTACCTGGGGCGCATCTACGACGAAGTAAAAAACCGCCCGCTGTATATTACGACCGAAGCGCCGCCCAAACCGAAAAATGAAGATAACGAAGAGACCTGACAAAATAGGTCAGGCCTCTTTTTCGATCAAGTCGATCAACTCGTCCGGCTGATCCACGATCACGTCCGCGCCGATGCGCTCGAATTCGCGGCGCATTGCCGGCTTGTCCTCCCACGGCGCGAGACACCCGATCGAAACGAAATCCATTTCCGCTTTCGCCGCGTTCGCCGCGCGCACGTCGTCCAGCGTGTCGCCGATGTACGCGGCGCGCGCGTGTTGGGTCGTAATGCGCCGCGCCGCTTCGATCAGC
>JBBIJS010000139.1:6537-7688 GCA_037445855.1 Chloroflexota bacterium
TCCCGCGCGCGCAGTCCCGGCGATTCGCGTCGCTCCACGCGCTGCCAGACCGGCTCCAAGAATTTCTCCTCGCCGCGCCCGCGCCGCGCAAGACCGGCTTCCGCGATCTTCACCAAATCGCGAATGAGATTCGGAACGGGTTCACGCGCGCTAAGCCCGTCGCGCGCCACCGCACGGCGATAGCGCAGCATCGCCTGCCACGCGTCCACGCCGAGCGCATCGCCAAAATACGCAGCGACCTGCGGCAGCGACTCGACCCAGCCGAGAATCAGCGCGTTCGCCGCCAGCGATTCGCCCTGCGGCGGCTGGCACGCGGGGCGCACCTCGATCGTCGAATTGGCAACACGCGCACGCGCGGAATTCCAGATATAGTGCTCGTGAAACAGGAAATCCTGGAAGAGATTAGTTGAGTGAGTGATTAGGTGAGTGGTGAAGGGGCGATTGATTTGCTTGAATCCCGCACCGTCGGGCAAGACGAAGCAGCGATAATCGCACAGGTAGCGGATAAATTCTTCGATGTCGCCAAAGCGGCGCGGCGTCATTCCGTAACGCGCTTCGCCTAAATCGCGCAGCAGCCCTTCGCGCCCGGAAAGAAATTGTCCCGCGCGTCCCGCATAGACCGACGAATTCGCGCACAGCGCGATGAGCGGCGCGGACAGCAGGTTCATCCAGTTGATCGCGTCGAGCAACTCCGCGCGGCAGATGTCGACGTGCGTCTGGTCGGCGGCGGTGGTCGTCAGGCGCAGCCACGGCGCGCCGATGGCGCGATACAGCGCGCGATAGCGCGGGCGCGGCGTCATCAGCGCGGCGGAAGGCGGCGTGCGCGGCTGAATGCCAAAGCCGAGCAGGGACATGCCGCGCGATTCCGCGGCGCGCGCGACGAGCGCGACGGCATCGTCGAACGCGGTTTGCAGCTGCCACAAATCGTCGTACGGTCCCAGCGACAGTTCGATCGTGCCGCGCCCAACCTCGGCGGCGATGTTCAAATCGCCGCGCTCGACGCCGACGAGCAGCGCGCGCGTCTTGGGATCATCGTAGTACGGCGCGAATCCCGGCTCGGCGAGCAATGCCGCCCAAAGTTGACTCACATCGCCGGCGCGTCCGTCGCGCGTGACGACCGGGAATTCCGCTTCCCTGCCCACTTGGCGAAT
>JBBIJS010000140.1:0-7611 GCA_037445855.1 Chloroflexota bacterium
GAGTACGAGATAAAGTTGAGACCTGGCATCGTCGCCTCCGCGATTCACCCTCCCCAGTCGAAGACGGGGCAGGGTTGGGGGTCTACCTTTTCGCTCGCGCGCGCAAGTTGACGAACACCGCGAGCGCCGCGCCAACCACCACCATTATACCACCGATAATCACCCATTCGGTCTTGCCGTACATCAACGGACTGGGCAGAATCCGGATGCCCTGCAGAAAGAAAACTCCGCCGGCAAGAATCAGCAGCACGCTTACGACATTCAAAACTGATTTCATCGTGTTCCTCCCAAGCGGAATCTGAACACTGAATACTGCTTACTGCTCATTGCCGACTGCCGACTGCTGCTTTCCCCAAACCCTTCCCACCGCGCCGACGATGATCGCTTCCACAATCGTCAGACCGATGAGAGCGATGCTCGTGTCGAACCAGAACGGCAGCGGGTAGAACTGGATGAGACTGTCGGTGTAGAGAAACAGCCACGAGTTGCCTTCAAAGAAAATGCGATGGAAATCGGTGAAGAAGGTGTTAAACCCAACCAGCGCGAACAGCCCCGCCGCGCCGAAGAGCGCGACCGTCAGCACGCCGCCGCGGAACAAGCCGCGCGCCGCGGTCGCGCGCGTCGCGCGACGCCATGCTAGCGCGCCCAGCGCGATCAGCAGCAGCGCGCCAATCGCCGGCTCGATCACCTTGACCCGGTCCACCAGATTGCGGACGTCGACCATATGCTTGATCTCGCGGTCCTGATAGACGCCGAGCGCCTTGAACTGCTCGAGCGTGCGATTGCCGCGGATGTACTCGATCGATTCCGCCGCGTTGTAGCGGCGGCTCGTAGCGTTGAAGAGATCCGCTTTGGGAAAGTCCGGCTTGGCGTATTCATAGTCCAGCCAGTTCGGCGTCATAAAGAGAAAGATGTTGGACAGAATGAGGAACGGGGCAATGCCGACGACGAGCACGAGCATGAATAAGGTTGAAAGCCAACGAGGCATGAGACTCCTTTGGGCAAACGTGCCAAATGTACCAAAGATGCCAAATCTGCCAAAGGTTTCTTGGGCGTTTGGCACTTTTGGAAAATTTGGCTCATTGTCCTATCGCGTACCTAACAATAATATCATTTATCAGATTCTCCACCGGCGCATAGTCGTCTGTAAAGACCGGCGTGTCTTGCGTCGCGACGCGCGCGGTGGGCAGCGATTGCGCGGCGACGAGGCGCAGGTATGGATCAGTCAGCGACGCGACATTCGCGCGGAAATCGTCGAGGCGCGTGGGCTGGTTCGTCGCGACGAGCAGCGTGTTCGCGTTGTTCGGATGATCGATCAGGTAGACGCTGGGAAACACCTGCCGCATCGTCGCGGCAAGCGCGTCGACGAGCCGATAATCAGTGCGCGTGCGCGCGGCGTTCACTGCGACGACGCCGCGCGGTGTGAGGTGCGCGCGCGTCGCGCGGAAGAACTCGACGGTGGTGAGGTGGAACGGAATGTACGGCTGGCGGTATGCGTCGACCGCGATCACGTCGTACGTGCCGGCGCGCGTTTGCAAAAAGTTGCGCCCGTCGTCCGCGATCGCGCGCAGGTTGGGTTCGGTCATGGCGAAATACTTTTGCCCGACGGCGATGATCGCCGGGTCAAGTTCGACGCCGTCGATGGGAAGCGCGCCGTAGACCGCGGTGTACTCCCGCGCGATCGTGCCCGCGGCGAGACCGATCATCAGCAGGTTGCGCGGCGCGGTCTGATCGGAAAAGTACGGCGCGATCAGAAACAAGTCCCAGATGCCGCCCGACAGCACGCGGTCGGCGCGGTACGCCGACTGGTACGCTTGCCCCTCGTTCACCGTCAACAGCCGCCAGCCGCTCGGGTCGTCGATCACCTGAATGTAGTTGAAGAACGATTCGCGTTCATCGATCAGCCCCGGCGCGGCTTTCACGATGCCGGCAGAGCCAAGCGCGGCGAGAACGACGACGATCGCAAGCAGCGCCGCGTATTTCACCGCGCGGAGTGCGCCCCACTCTTGCGCGATGCCGGCGACCGCGGCGACGAGTAGCGCGATCGACAGCGCGATGAACGCGCCGCGCGTGCCGAGCACTTGGAACAAAACGAACACGCTGCCAAAGACGCCGAGGATGCTGCCGAACGTCGAGAGCGCGTAGAGCCGCCCCGCGGTCGAGCCGCTGGAAGAAACGTCGCGCGTCGTCAGGCGGATGGCGAACGGCGATACGCAGCCGAGCAAAGTGACCGGCACGCTGAAGAGGATGAGCGTGCCGGCAAAGGACCCCAGACCCAGCCCGGCATCGAACTGCGCCAGCGCGGGGACCGCCAGTTGCAGGAAGGGGCGCGCGACGAACGGCAGGATGCCGGTGGCAAAGCCAGCCCACGCGATGATGCGGTAGAGCGTCACCGCGCGCGGATCGCGGTCCGCCCAGCGCCCGCCCAGATAATAGCCGAGCGTGAGGTAGATCAGAATCAAGCCGATGATGTTTGCCCAGATCAAGATCGAATCGCCGAAGAAGGGACGGAGTAAACGTGACGCCGCCATTTCGATTCCCATCGAGGCGACGCCGCCGAGAAAAACGATCAGCAGCAGGAAAAGATTTTTCAAAATCAACTCCCTCGCGCGTTCGTGGTGAGGCACGTCGCGGTAGTGATTATATCTGGATTGACAGAATCCCGCAATCCTTGACACTCCTTTGGATTCATGCTACACTTTTTTTGTCAACGCCAACGCGCGCCGCGGGTGAAAGGAGCGACCATGCGCCATTTGATTTCAACTCAGCGTTTCCGAATTGCTCTATGGGGGTTTGCTCTGGCGCTGGCGGGTTGTTCGGGCAATCCGCTGTCGCCCGGCACGCCCGCGCCGAACACGCTGGTCTACGACGCGCCAGTTTCTTTGTCGATCAAGACCGGCAGTCTGCTGCCCGGCACATCGATCGCATATGGCGGCAAGACGGACACCGGCGCGGCGAAACTCGTCCTCACCGGGCTGATCGCGCCGAAGCAAGTTGGCGATTCGGTCGATTGGCAGGGGACGCCGGTTCCGGAGGTCGCGGTGAAATTAGGACTGCGCGTCGGTCCGTTCGACGACCAGTCGATCACGCTGATCGGTACGGCGCACATCGAGATCAAGAACCTGTCGATCAAACCCGGCGGAACCGGCGGCGCCGCGCTGATGGAATTCAGCGCGCCCGTCTCGGCTTCGCTCAACAAAGGCGATTTTATTCCCGGTTCGAATGTGGCGTATGGCGGCTCCACCGCGGATGGCGCGCAGTTCCTCGGTATTGACGGCTACCCGTTCCGCAAGCCGCTCGATTCGCTGCAATACGTCGGACGGATCAACCCGCGCGTCTTTCTGCGGCTCGATCTGCGCGTGCTGAGTTTCTCGGATTCCAGCGCGGTGCTGGGCGGTACAGCAAACATCCGGCTGGAATCGCCATAAGGTTTTGTGTGGGAGGCAATGTGCCAGACCAAGAATTGAATGAAGCGAAGTTGGTGGCGGAAGCGCTCAGCGCGCCGGAAGATCAGCGTATCGACATACGCGTCCCGGCGCGGCATAATCCGGTGTTGCAGCACGTGATCGACCGCGTGAATGCGGACGAGGAGCTCTACGCGTTGTGGCAGGCGATGAACGTCAACGCGGTCAATCGGCTGGGGATGAGCGATCACGGACCGGTCCATTTCCAGATCGTCTCCAACATCGCGCTGAAACTCTTGCGGCAGTTGATGGAGCGCGGCGTGGTGCCGAGCGTGGTGAAAGACCACCAGCTGACGAACAACGACGCCGAAGTGATCGTGGTGCTGGGCGCGCTGCTCCACGACCTGGGCATGTCGATTCACCGGATCGATCACGAACAGTACAGTCTTTTCGTCGCGCAGCCCAAGATCGACGACCTGCTGGAAGGACTGTATCCGGTCGCCGCGCGGACGATCCTGCGGTCGGAAACGCTGCATGCCATCATCGCGCATCGCAGCAACGGTCATCCCTTGACGCTGGAAGCCGGCGTCGTGCGCGTCGCCGATGCGCTCGATATGACCAAGGGGCGCTCGCGCATTCCGTTCGAAGCTGGCGTCGTGAATATTCATTCGCTCTCCGCCGCCGCGATCGAGCAAGTGGAAATCAAATCGGGAACCGAGAAACCGATTCACATCAACGTCCGCATGAACAATTCCGCCGGTATTTTTCAGTTGGACGAACTGTTGAAGGAAAAACTCGACGGCTCGGGATTGGAAAAGTACGTCGAAGTGGAAGCGACGATTGAAGGCGAGACGGAGAAGCGGTTGGTGAAAGTATTCCGGATGTGAACATCTGCCTGTCATTGCGAGGAGCGGTTTCCGCGACGAAGCAATCTCATTTCAAATCGTGGAGATTGGTTCGCTCCCTGCGGTCGCTCGCAATGACAATTGTCCCATTGCACCTCGGCTTGAGGTGAAATATAATTCTTCAGAGGTAGTCGTTTGCCCATTTTGATTGAGACCATCAACCTAACCAAGCAATTCGATGCGACGACCGCGGTCGACCATCTCTCGCTCACCGTAAACGAAGGCGAGTTGCTCGCGCTGCTCGGACCGAACGGCGCGGGGAAGACAACGACGGTGCGCATGCTCTCGTCGATCTTGAAACCCACCGCTGGCTCGGCGCGCATCGCGGGCTATGACGTGGTGGAAGACGCGCCCGCCGTGCGGCACAGCGTCGGTCATCTGACCGAGTTCCCCGGCTTGTATCTCCGGATGCGCCCCTTTGAGTATTTCGATTTCTTTGGCGAGCTGCAAGGTATGCCGCGCGCGGAGATTCGCGCGCGCACGGAAGAGTCGCTGAAGCATTTCGGCTTGTGGGACGCGCGCGACCGCCGGCTGGGCGAATATTCCAAAGGGATGCGGCAGAAAGCTGCGCTGATCCGGGCAATGCTGCACAACCCGCGCGTCCTCTTCCTCGACGAGCCGACGTCCGCGATGGATCCGTACAGCGCCAAGCAAGTGCGCGACGCGATCGCCGACCTGCGCAGCCGCGGTCACACGATCTTGCTTTGCACGCACAACCTGTACGAAGCCGAGTCGCTGGCGAACCGCATCGCGGTCATTCGGCGCGGGCAATTGATCGCGCTCGGCACGCCGGCGGAGCTAAAGCAGAACTTGCTCGGCTTGCCGGTCTGGGAAGTGCGCCTCGCGCATCCACTGGGGCAGCCGTGGCCCCATCTGAACGGCAACCTGCAGGTTGAATCGATGGACGATTTATCGCTGCGGTATCGCGCCGTGTCGCCGGAGATTGCCAACCCGCTGCTCTTGCAGCAGTTGCAGCAGGTCGGTGCGCGTGTGCTGACGCTCTCGGAGCTGCCGCGCGGGCTGGAAGAGGTTTACCTCAAGTTGGTGGAGGATTGAACGCGATGTTCAAGGACGCGCTGATTCTTACCCGCCGCGAGATTCGCGACTCGCTGCGCGACTGGCGCATCGTCGCGCCGATCCTGATCTTGACGCTCATCTTCCCCTGGATCATGAACCTATCGACGCGGTTCGCGATCAACTTCGTCCAAGAGTATAACGCGACGATCATTCCGTTGCACCTCATTCCGTTCGCGATGATGATCGTGGGGTTCTTTCCGATTTCGTTTTCGCTCATCATCGCGTTGGAATCCTTTGTCGGCGAGAAGGAGCGGAATAGTCTAGAACCGCTGCTCGGCACGCCGATCTCGGACAGCGCGTTGTACCTCGGCAAACTTTTCTCGTCGCTCGTTCCACCGCTCTTCGCCAGTTATCTCGGCATTGTTTCCTATTTGATCGGTCTGTACATTTCGATCCAGTACGTCCCCGAAGGATTCATTCTCGTGCAGATTCTGCTAGTCACCACGCTGGAAGCGATGGTGATGGTTGCCGGCGCGGTCGTGGTCTCCAGTCACACGACCAGCGTGCGCGCGGCAAATCTGCTCGCCTCGTTCATCATCATCCCGATGGCGTTCCTGTTGCAAGGCGAGACGGTGCTGCTCTTCTGGGGGCAGTACGATGTAATGTGGCTCATCATCGCCGCGCTCGTCGTCGCGGTCGCGCTGCTGATTCGGACGGGCATGCGGACGTTCAATCGCGAGGAGATACTGTCGCACGAGATCGACGAGCTGAATCTCGGCGCGCTGGCGCGGCTGTTCCGCCGCTTTTTTCTCGGCGACGGACGATTTTCGCTCGCGCGGATTTATCGCGACGATGTGCCGCGCCTGCTCCGCGAGAGCCGGCTGCCGATGGCGGTGACGGTAGTGGTCATCGTCGGCGGCGTGGTGTTTGGCTGGCTGATCGCGCTGCATTTCCCGCTGCCGAGCGGCTTGATCGATCTGCGCATTGACCGCGCGGCCTTCCAGCAGACGCTGAATATGCCGGGCTATGATTTCTTGCCGCGCCTCAACACGGAAGGAATTTTCTCCAACAATGTGCGGTCGCTGCTGGGCGCATCGCTGCTGGGGCTGTTCTCGTTCGGCAGTCTGGCGCTGATCCTGCTCCTCGCGCCGATGGCGATCGTTGGATTTTTTGCTGGTGAGCTTGCCGCGCTTGGGATGAACCCGCTGACGTTCTTCGTCGCGTTCATCGTGCCGCACGGCATCTTTGAATTGCCGGCGGCGGTTCTGGCGACGGCGTTCGCATTGCGGCTCGGCGCGTCGGTCATCGCGCCGCCCGCGGGCGTATCGGTGGGCGAAAACATGCTGCGCGCGCTCGCGGATTGGGTCAAGATGTTTATCTTCGTCGTCCTACCGCTGCTGTTGATCGCCGCGTTCGTCGAAGCGACCATCACACCGCAGATCGTACTCTGGTTTTACGGGAGATAGAATGGCGCAAGTCATCTTGCTGGGCACGGGCGCTGCGCTGAGCGATGCGACGCGCGAGCACACGTACATGGTCGTGCAGGGAGAACAAAGCGCGATCTTGATCGATTGCGGCGGTGGACCGGTGCAGCGCTTGTCGCAAGCCGGCGTCGCGCTCGATAGCATCGATCATATGATCCTGACGCATCATCATCCCGATCATCTGTACGGCGTTTCTGTTTTCTTGCTCGACCTCTGGCTGGCGGGGCGCAAGAAGGTGCTGCATATTTACGGCTTGCCGGAAACGCTGCGCGCGACGCGCGCGATGATGCACGCCTTCGAGTGGGAGCGCTGGTTCACGGTGGGTTTCTTCCCGGTGGAATTTCACCGCGTGTCGAAAGAAGCGATCAGCTTGCAGATCGTCACGCCGGAGTTTTACGTTTCCACCACGACGACGAAACATTTGCTGCCGACGATCGCGACGCGCGTCGTGTCGCGCGCGTCCGGCAAAGCCATCGTTTATTCGAGCGATACAGAGGTATGCGATTCGGTGGTTGCGCTCGCGCGCGGCGCGGGCATCCTGTTCCACGAAGCGACGACGGTGAACCAGGCAGCGCTCGGTCATTCGAGCGCGCGGCAAGCCGGCGCGCAAGCGCAGCGCGCGGCGGTCAAGAAACTGGTGCTGGTGCATCTGCCGCCGCACGGCGACGTGAAGAAATTGCACGCGGCGGCGGCGAAGACGTTTGGCGGGCAAGTGGTGGTGGGGAAGGATTTTGCGCGGTTCAAGTTTTAGAGGCGTGACGACTGCTCCATTTGCTGAAATCGGATAACCGTTGTAATATC
>JBBIJS010000141.1:0-7607 GCA_037445855.1 Chloroflexota bacterium
TCACCTTGGGGGCAGGGTTTCATAAACAGAGGAGCAGGCGTTCTCTAACGCCGTGCGCAGGCGCGCTAGAGAGCGCGCCCCCTGAGTCTTTTCAAAGTTCGCCCCCAAACTGAACTACACTCCCCACACACGGCTTTTCAAAAGTCGCTTGACACGGCAGTTGAAACTGCACCAACAAGCGCACGAAGCCTGCCTTCGCAGGCTGACCAGCAGACGGAGGTCGGCTTTGCTCTGTTGTTGCAGCGATTTCAATCGCCCCGTGCGACTATTGAAAAACCCTGACTCCCCACAGTTCTGCAATTGACAAAGCCCGCGGATAGGTATACAATTTGCCGCAGTCAAGAGCAATGGGGCGCGGTGCGCACCCGTTCCTGGATGCCCTGATCGGGTTAAACTCGGTCGAGGGTATTTTTGTGTCAGCGAATCAGGTGGGGAGATTTGTTCGGAAGAAGGAAGCAATGAAACGAGAGGAAAAACGCGGCGAGCGGGACGACGTCGAAGGACCCTCCGCTAGTCCGGAGGATGCCAAGCCGCGCTCATCGGATGTGGCGCCCGACCTTGAAGGGGGCGAGATCAAGCGCGGCGGTCGATTGGGGGATATGTATGTGCGCGTGCGCGGTCCCCGCGACCGGCTCTTTAGAAAGATAGGACCCGGGCGCTTCGTTGCCTCGGCAGAAACCGACCGACCCCACAGCGTCTTCGAACGGGGCTATCGGGCAATGAAGCGCGTGCTCATCGGCCGCCCGTTGGAAACTTCGGAAGAAATCCATCAGCGCTTGAACAAGGTCAAGGCGCTCGCGGTCTTCGGTTCGGACGCCATTTCGTCCAGCGCGTATGCAACGGAAGCCGGACTCGTGATCCTGATGGCGGCGGGCAATGGCGCGCTGAATATCTCCCTGTATGCCTCCATCGCGATCGCGCTGATGATGTCGATGGTCGCGTTTTCCTATCGTCAAACGGTGTATGCGTATCCGCACGGCGGCGGCTCGTACAACGTCAGCCGCGAAAACCTGGGACAGTTGCCGGGACTGGTCGCCGCTGCCGCGCTCCTGATCGACTATGTGTTGACGGTGGCGGTGTCGATCGTCGCCGGGTCGGCGGCGGTGACCTCGGCGCTGGTGGCGTCGGGACTGGGCGGCGAGGTAAACGCGGCGGAAGCGGCGCTCCCGCCTTTTCTCAACCTCAACGTCGTCTTGAGTTTGTTTTTCATCGGCTTGATCACTCTGGGAAATCTCCGCGGAATACGCGAATCCGGAACGATCTTCGCCGTACCCACTTACCTCTTCATTTTCAGTCTCAGTGCGTTGATCGTCGTAGGATTAATCAAAGCGTTTACGGGCACACTTCATCCGGTCACCGTGCCGCCGATTCTCAAAGCCACCGAACCGATTTCGGTTTGGTTGATCCTACGGGCGTTCTCCGCCGGCGCTGTGGCGATGAGCGGCACGGAAGCGATTTCCAATGGCGTGCCGGTCTTTGAAAAACCAGAGTCGAAGAACGCCGCGACCACGCTGACCGTGATGGCAACGCTCCTTGGACTGTTCTTTCTCGGCGTCTCGTATCTGGCAACGTACATGGGTCTCGTTCCGAGCGATCAGACCATCATCTCTCAGATCGCGGTCGCCGTCTTTGGGACGACGTTCCCTTATTATATCTTCCAAATCGCGACGACCGGCGTCCTCGTCATTGCGGCGAACACCGCGTTTGCCGATTTTCCGCGGCTCTCCTCCGTCCTGGCGCGCGACAATTATATGCCGCATCAGTTTCTATTCCGCGGCGACCGATTGGCATTTTCTACCGGCATCGTCGCGCTCGGCGCGATCGCGTGCCTGCTGGTCGTCGCGTTCGGCGGCAACGTCGATAGTTTGATCCACTTGTACGCCGTCGGCGTGTTTCTCGCGTTCACCATGTCCGATTCCGGCATGGTCGTGCACTGGTGGAGGACGCGCGGTCCCAAGTGGAAGACGAGCATCATGATCAACGGGACCGATGCTGTCCTGACTTCGAGCATTCTCGTCATCGTCGCGATCACCAAGTTCGCGCTGGGCGCGTGGATCGTCATCGTCCTGATCCCGATCATCGTTTTATTTTTCCTGTTCGTGCATCGCCACTATTCGCACGTGGCGGACCAATTGCGGATTGTGGCAGGACAGCTGCCGCCCAGAGAAATCGACCAACTCGTGCTCGTCCCGTTGGAAGACGTGAACTACGCTTCGCTCCGCGCGCTCGCGTTTGCGCGGACGATCTCCAGCAGCGTGGTCGCGCTGCATATTTCCACCAATGCCGAACGCGCCGAGAAGGTCAAGCAGAAGATGAACACCTATGCGCCGGATGTCAAACTGATCATCGTCGATTCGCCGCTGCGCGCGTTCGTGCGCCCGCTGATTGCCTACATCGATGCCGTGCACAACCGCAAGCCCGATGCGTTCGTCACTGTCGTCTTGCCGGAGTTTATCACGGCGCACTGGTGGGAAGGCTTTCTGCATAATCGCTCCGCCAATCGACTGCGCACGTCCTTCGAGCGGCACCCGAACGTTGCGGTCGTGCTCGTCCCGTACCTGTTGGACCGGTGAGGATGCGCGACCGGCGACGGGAGGGCGGGTTGTGGGCGCGACCTAAAAATTTTGAAAACCTCTTTACGTCGTGTACTTTTCGTGGTATAGTATCGCGGAGGAACGGATGAAAGTGATTGTCTTGGGTTGCGGACGCCTGGGCGCGCATCTGGCGCGGCGACTCGATCAAGAAAAACACGAAGTGACCGTGATCGACCGCAACGCGGAATCGTTCGCGCGGTTGGGCACGGAATTCCGCGGCCGCATGGTGTTTGGAACTGGGATCGACGAAGACTTGCTGCGGCGCGCTGGCATCGAGCACGCGGACGCGTTCGTCGCCGTGACGAATGGCGACAATACCAACGCGATGGCGTCCGAGATCGCCAAGCTCGTGTTCAATGTGCCCCGCGTCGTCGCGCGATTGTACGACCCGGTGCGCGAAGATACCTTCCACACCCTCGGGTTGATGGAAACGGTCTGTCCGACGATCATGGGTTCGGACAAGATCCACGACCTCGTCCTGGGCGATGGCAGCCCGGCGAAATCGAACTAACCGGTTGATTCTGGCTTGGGAGTCTCGATGTACATTATTGTAGTCGGCGGCGGCAAAGTGGGTTACTACCTTGCCAAGACCCTGCTGAATAGCGGCCACGAAGTTCTGATTATCGAAAAAGACAAACGCAAGTGCGATATTATTTCCACGGAACTCGGCAGCATCGTTCAGCGCGGCGACGGGACCGATTCGACCGTGATGGAAGAAGCCGGGATGAGCCGCGCCGAACTGGCGATTGCCGTGACCGGCGACGATGAAGATAACTTGATGATCTGCCAGATGGCGAAAAAGAAATTCGACGTCAAGCGCACCATTGCGCGCATCAACAATCCAAAGAACGAGCACATCTTCAAGCTGCTGGGCATCGATCATACCGTTTCCGTCACGGATCTAATCCTGGCGCAGATCGAGCGTGAAATCCCGGCGCATTCGCTCGTTCATTTGCTGACGCTGCGAGAAGTGGGCACCTCGTTTGTCGAAGCCAAGGTGCCTGCCGGCTCGCCGGCGATCGGCCTGCGGCTCAAAGACCTGCACATTCCAGAGGATTGCGTGATCCCTCTGATCATTCGAGCTGGCAAAGGTATCGTCCCGCATGGTGATACCTTGCTCGCCGCCGGCGATGAAGTTGTCGCCGTCACAACGGTCGATCACGAAGGCGTTCTGGAACAAGTTTTTTCTGGATTGACGCAAATCAATAAACTCAAAGTATAGCCAGGAGGATGTGGGCGCGATCGTCATTGACGCAAGCGTGTCAGAGCTCAGGTTTGATCCGGTGACACCGCGTTGGAGTGATCGCGCATGAGATTGTAGGGGCAACTTACCGGTTGCTCCGTGCGAGCCAGTGGCTCGCTCAACCGGGTTTGACATGACGGCGCGACACGCGCAAAAATCCAAAAGGAAGGTACCTATAGAAAATGGAATCGCTTACAACCGAATACACGGAAAAGGAGCCCCCGGGTAGTCTCGCAAGTCCTCGAACTCTGGACGCTCCAGCAGTGCCAGCGATGACTTTGCTGAGCGAGGACTTGCGACCCCATCAACTGCGCAGCCGCCTCTGGGCGGACGTGACGCAGGAGCAGTGGAACGATTGGCGCTGGCAGATGAGCCACCGCGTCACCACCGTGGAACAACTGCAGCAACTCATCCACCTGACGGCGGATGAAGAGCAAGCCGTGCGGCTCAAGCCGGAATTGAAGATGGCGATCACGCCGCACTTCGCCGCGCTGATGGACCCGGACGATCCAAACTGCCCGATACGCCGGCAAGTGGTTCCGACGATGGCGGAGTTTGTGCTCGACGACCCCGACCTGGAGGATCCGCTCGGCGAGGACGCTCATTCGCCGGTGCCCGGGCTGGTGCATCGCTACCCTGACCGCGTGTTGGTCGATATTACCGATCAGTGCGTGGCGTACTGCCGGCACTGCACGCGCCGCCGCATGGTTGGCACCGGCATGATGCCGGCGCACAAGAGCCGCGTGGAAGCGATCGCGCAGTACTTTGAGGCGCATCCCGAAGTCCGCGACGTGCTCATCTCCGGCGGCGACGGCTTGTTCTTGTCCGACGAGATGCTGGATTTCGTCCTCAACCGCTTCCGCTCCGTGAAATCGGTCGAGATCATTCGTTTCGGCTCGCGCATCCCAATTTTTCTACCGCAGCGCATCACGGACACGATGATCGCGACGATTCGCAAATATCACCCGATCTGGCTGAACATTCACATCAACCATCCGAAAGAAATCACGCCGGAAGTGCGCGCCGGCTTCGCGAAACTCGCGGACGCCGGGATTCCGCTCGGCTCGCAGACGGTGTTGATGGCGGGCATCAACGATTGCGCGAACACGATCAAGTCGCTGGTGCAGGAGTTGGTGCGCGACCGCGTGCGTCCGTACTACCTTTACCAGTGCGACTTGTCGCAGGGCATCGGTCACTTTCGCACGCCGGTCAACGTCGGCATCTCGATCATCGAGGCGCTGCGCGGGCACACGACCGGCTTTGCGGTGCCGACCTTCTGCATCGATGCGCCTGGCGGCGGCGGCAAAGTTCCGATCATGCCGCAGTATCTGATTTCGCAGAGCGATCGCAAAGTCGTCGTGCGAAACTTTGAGGGCGTGATCGCCACCTACGCCGAGCCAGAGCATTACGAACATCATCACAATGATAACTGCGAGTACTGCCGCCGCGCCGCGCCGAAGGAAGGCGTCGCCAAGCTCCTCGCCGGCGACGCGGTGGTGTTGGAGCCGGAAGGACTGCGCCGCAAACAGCGCCGCGTCAAGAAGCTCGACGCGGAGAAAAAGACGCGGCGCAAGACGCAGTTGCAGTTCTCGATGAAGACCTTGCAGCAACGCGAGCTGATTCCGCTGGAAGCGGTTATGCCGACAGCAAAGAGCAACGGCAAGCCGCGCGGCAACGGGAACGGCAACGGTTCTTCGACCAACGCGCAAAATGGCAAGCCCCGGCAAGAGGCGTAGCGCGATGAAAAAGTTTACCGTCGCCCTCTTGTACAATCTCAAGCAGAACGCTCCGCACGAGAGGACAGACGAGCCGTGGGACGTGTGGAACGAACTCGATAGCGAAAAGACCGTCGGCGGGATCGAACGGGCGCTGCGCGCCGGCGGTCACGAAGTGATCGCGATGGAAGGCGACGCGACGCTGCCGCAGAAACTCCAGCATTACAAAGTTGACGTCGCGTTCAATACGTGCGAGGGATACGCCGGCGCGTCGCGGGAGTCGCAAGTGCCCGCGTTGCTCGATATGCTGCGTGTCCCGTACACCGGCGCCGGGGTGATGACGCTCTCGGTCGCGCTGGACAAGCCGATGGCAAAACGCGTGATGATGTTTCACCATCTACCCACGCCCGGCTTTCAAACGTTCATCACCGGCGAAGAGCGGCTCGCAGCGCGCTTAACGTATCCGCTCTTCGTCAAGCCCAGCCGCGAAGGTTCCGGTATGGGCGTGAGCGCGAAATCTGTGTGCCGCAACGCGCGTGAACTACGCGCGCAGGTGCAGTCCATCGTCAAGCTGTACCGGCAGCCCGCCATCGTCGAAGAGTTTATCGAAGGACGCGAGTTTACGATCGGCATGTTGGGCAATCTGCCGTGGAACGTCAGGTCGAATGGAAACCTTCAGCACGCGAAGCTGGGCGGGAATGGAAACGGCAAATCCGCGCCCGTTCCCGCCACGCTGCGAATCTTTCCGCCGCTGGAGGTGGACTTGTCGCCGTGTCCGCCGGAGGAAGCCGGGCTGTACACCGCGGTCATCAAGAGTCAGCTCTACAATGTTCCGCATTATCTCTGCCCCGCGCCGATCTCGAAGACGCTGCGCGCGAAGATGGAACGCTATGCCGCCGGCGCGTTCGCCGCGCTGGAGTGCAACGATTTTGCCCGCGTCGATTTTCGGGTGCGCGCAGACACCGGCGAGCCGTACATCCTGGAAATTAATCCGCTGGCAGGATTGCAGGAAGGCATCAGCGACATCGTGATGGCGGCGGAAGCCGATGGCTTGAACTATGTCGGCTTGATCAATGGGATTCTGGACGCCGCGTTGCAGCGATACGGCATGGTTTGATCGAGCGATACCACTGAAAGATGGAGCGGAGCCACGATGACCCGAGGTCACCTCGGTGAAGGTGCTCCGCTCCACGTTTGTATTCTTGAAGTTGAAACAGAATGGCAATTGACATTGACGCGGTTCGGAAGAAACTAGAACACGAGCGCGCCATCCTCCTCGCGCGGGCGATTCCGCCGCCGGAGCCGGCGCGCGGAGATGAAGCCGACCTCGCCGCGATGGCGCAGGCAAAAGAGAGTGCGCTCTGGCAGGCGAACGATCAGAAGCAGCGCCTCGCGCAGATCGATCTAGTGCTCGCGCGGATCGCCGCCGGGACGTACGGCATTTGCGACGCGTGCGGCAAGCCGATCGCCGAGGAACGGATGGAAGCCAATCCGCTCGCGACGTTGTGCATTGCGGATCAGGCAAAAGCAGAGAAGAAGAGGAAGTAAGTAGACGTGGAAACAAGTAGGCACGTAGACGAGTAGATAGGGCTGGGACGCTCTACTTGTTTACCTGTTTGCTTGTATCAAGTTCCGGAGTTTTTATTTGACTGCGTTCGTTTCCTTTGTCCGGGCGTATGCGATTTGGATTTATCTGCTGTGCGCGTTTGGCGCGCTGCTCGGCGTCAAAATGCTCACGGACGCTCGGCGATTGGCGCGCACGACGCTCTTTTCGCTGGAACAAGAGCGCGCGCGTGAGCAGTCTTATCGCGCGATCATTCTGATCGGCGTGCTGCTGGCGTCAGCGGTCGTCGCAACGATCGTCAACGTGGTGGGCGGCGCGATCGTCCCCGCGCCCGAGTCGCCCATTCTGCGCGGCGCAACGCCGACACTCTCGGCGATCGTCTTTCCGACGAATACGCCTTCGCCGACGCTGACGGGGACGCCGCCGCCGGCGAGCGAGACGCCGTTTCTAACGAGCACGCCGGCCATTACCGCTACCGCGACGCGCGCGGT
>JBBIJS010000142.1:0-7536 GCA_037445855.1 Chloroflexota bacterium
ACGCGCTCGCTGCCGCGATCACGCGCTTGATTGATGAGCCGGCATTGCGCGCCCGTATGGGCACAGCGGGGCGCGCGCGGGTGCGGCGGGAATTCACCGCGGAGAAAATGGTGGATCGGGTGCTTGCGCTGTATGATAATTTGATTTTACAGAATAAATAGGGTAAGATAGCCGCATGTTGTCACGTCTTGCCGGTTGGTGCGATAAATTTTTGGAAGCCGGGTGGTTGGCGGCACTGATCGTCGTGCCGCTCTATTTTGACATCTACTCCAGCCGCGTGTTCGAGCCGGACAAACTGAGTCTGCTGCGCTCGATCGCCGTGCTGATGGCGGGCGTCTGGATCGTCCGGCAGCTCGAAGGGCAGCGGCGCGCGACGCCGCTAATGAGCGGGAACGCCGCGCCTCCGCTTTCCCTCGCCGGCAAAGCGCACGCTGCGCTGCGCGCCAATCCGCTCGGACTGCCCACGCTGCTCGTCATCGCGACGTACCTCATCTCCACCGCCTTCTCTTTGACCATCCCCGTCAGCATCTTCGGCTCGTATCAGCGCTTGCAGGGGACGTATACCACATTCTCGTATATCGTGGTTTTTCTCGTCGCCGCCGGCTCGCTGCGGACGCGCGCCCAGCTCGACCGCGTGATGAATACGATTCTCGCCGTCGCGTTTCCGATCGCGCTCTACGGCATCCTGCAACACTATCAACTCGATCCGCTGCCCTGGGCGGGCGATACGACGCTGCGCGTCGCGTCGAACATGGGCAACTCGATTTTCGTCGCGGCGTATTTGATCATGGTCGCGCCGCTGGCGTTCGCGCGCTGGCTGGAGACGCTCGCGCGCTGGAGCGCAGAGACCGGCGCCGCGCCGCGGCTGCGCGCGCTGTACAGCGGCGTCGCGGTTGCTGCCGCCGGCGGCTCGATCGTGCTCTGGCTGTTGGATTTTAGACTGGGCGTCGGGTTCACCCTCTTGCTCTTCCCGCTGGCGTACCTTCTGGCTCCGCTGCTGAACGCGCGCCCACGCACCAGTCTGCTCTTGGCAACCTATTCCAATATCCTGAGCGCGATGCTGATGACGATCTTCTTTTCGCAGAGTCGCGGTCCTTGGGTCGGGCTTGCCGCCGGCATGTTTGTCTTTGTGATTTTGTATGCGTTGATCCGCGGCGCGCGCCAGGTCGTCTTCGGAGCGATTGCGTTGGGCGTGTTGGGATTTGGATTCATCGCGCTGTTCAATGTGCCCGGCTCACCTTTGGAACCTCTCAAAAACGTCCCGTACATTGGTCGGCTGGGATCGATTCTGAATACGAACGACCCGACGGGTCGCGTTCGCGAATTGATCTGGCAAGGCGATATTCCCTTGATCCTGCCGCACACGCCGCTCTGGTCGCCGACCACCGGCGATGATCCATTCAACGCGATCCGTCCGTTGATTGGGTACGGTCCGGAATCGATGTACGTTGCCTATAATCGCTATTATCCGCCCGACCTCGCGCATTACGAGGCGCGCAATGCCTCGCCGGATCGCTCGCACAACGAGACTTTCGATTCGCTCGTGACGACGGGCTTGCTGGGATTTGTGGCGTATATCTTGCTCTTTATGTCAGTGGTCTATGCTGTCCTAAAATGGCTCGGCGTCATCACCACCGCGGCGGAACGCAACGCGTTCATCGCGCTGTGGTTGTCCGGCGGCGTGGCGTCCGCGCTCGGGTTTGGATTTCTGCGCGGCTGGAATTTCGTCGGCGTGGCGCTGCCGGCGGGAATGGTCGTCGGACTGTTCATCTTCCTCGTGGGCATCGCCGTGCAGCGGCGCCGCGCCGGCGCGCTCGCAATCGATCCGCTGCGCGCGCTCTGGCTGTGCGCCCTCCTCGCCGCGGTGATCGGTCACTTTATCGAGATCAATTTTGGAATTGCGATCGCCGCGACGCGCTTGTATTTTTGGTTCTACGCCGCGCTCGCCGTCGTCATCGGAATGAATCGCTTGAACGAACCCGCGCCGGCAGCGCTGCCGGTCGCGCCGCCGCGTGAAGCGGTCGAAGAAGCGCCGCGCGCCGCCGCGCGCCGCCGCAAGAACCGCCGCGCGCCGGACGCGTCGCGTAAACAAAGCGCGGGGGGACCAGAATTAGTCGCGCCGGTCCTCGCATGGACCGCCATCGTCGCACTGATCTTGGTCACGCTCGGCTTTGAGTTCTTCACCAACCAAACCGGCTCCACCAGTGCGCTCGATGCGGTCGGCAAGTCGCTCCTGACCAAAGCCGGCAGCCCCTCGTACGGCGTGCTTATCTTGTTCGGGCTAACGTGGGTGGTCGCCGGTGTCTTGGGCGTGAACGTGCCGAAGGACAAGCGCCTCTTCCCCATCGTGCTGTTCAGCGTTTTGACCTTCACCGCGCTATTGTGGTACGTCTTGCTGCACCTGCGCGGGCTAACCCAAGCCGGCGACCAAGCCGATCTGCTAACCGGGCTGATCGGCTTCTATTACCTCGCGCTCTTCCTCTTGATCGGCGCGATCGCGTTAGGGTTGTGGTTAGACGAGCCGGTGTTGGTCACGCCCGAATGGCTGCGCTCGCCGCTCTCCGCGCTCGTCGCGCCGATCCTGTTGATCGTCGTGACGGCGACGATCTATCTGACGAATTATGCCGGCGTCGCGGCGGACATTCTCTACAAGATCGGCTTGAATTACGACAGCGCCGGCGCGTGGGATCGCAGTATCGCCGCGTACGAGCGCGCGGTTGCCCTGCAGCCGTCCCAGGATTTCTATGCCCTCTTCCTCGGACGCGCGTACCTGGAATCCGGGCGCGCGCAAACGGATCCGGCGAAACGCCAGACCTTGTTGAACTCGGCTCAAACAGTCTTGACCGAGGCGCTGCAAATCAATCCACTCAACACCGACCACTCGGCGAACCTGGCGCGGCTGCACCGCACCTGGGCGACGCTCGTCGACGACCCGGCGCAGAAAGCCGACCACTTGCAGAAATCGATCCAGCATTATCTGGACGCAATTCGCCTCAGTTCCAATTCGGTGGTCCTGCGCGATGAATTGGCGCAGACGTACTTTCAGAACGGCGAGCCGGCTAAAGGACTGGTGCAGTTGCAGGAATCGCTCAAACGCGATCAACAGTACGCGCCCACGTTCGCCTACCTGGGCGATTATTACCGCACCGCCGGCGATACGGCGACTGCCGCGAACGACTATCTGCAAGCCGTTGCGATCGATCCCAGCGCGCTGATGAATCCGGACAATACGTTCCAGCCCGGCGCGCTGGCGGTCTTGGCGCTGCCGGAGGTTCAGCCGCGCGCGATCCTCTCGTATACGACGATCATTTCGAATAGCCCGGATTCGATCCCGGCGCGTATGGCGCTGGTCGAGTTGTACAAGCGCGCCGGTCAAACCGATCTGGCGCGGCGCCAGTTGGAGCAAGCCGTCCAGCGCGCGCCCAACGATTACATCTTGAATCTCGCGCTCGTCAACTTCCTTTCCGAGAACGGGCAGATCGACGACGCGGTCATCGCGATGCGGCGCGTGGTCGATCTGGCGACGCCGGCGAAGAGTCCCGACCTCCAACGCTTCCAGGATTTTTACGCGCAGTTGCAGAACCTGCAAAAATTGATCCAAGCCGCGCAGAAAGCGCCGAACGATGTGGCGGCGCAGCGCAACGTGGCGGCGCTCTGGAAAGCGCGGGGTCAGCCGCAGTTCGCGCTGCCGGCGTATCAAACGATCGTGCGCCTCGCGCCCGGCGACTATGACGCGCAGAAGAATGTCGCGTTGACCAGTCTGCAGCTGAATCGCCTCGACGACGCGCAAACCGCGGTGGTCGCCGCCGCGGCGTTAGCGCCGGCAACCGAGAAGGCGATCTGGCAGAACCTGCAGGTCGCGATCAACGCGCAAAAGGCGAAGCAGATCGATCAAGCGATCCAAGCCGCGCAAGCCGCGCTCGCGCTGGCGGGCGACGCGGACAAGCCCGCGCTGCAAGCGATCATCACCGCGTGGCAAGCGCAAGGAAACAGGTAGACAAGTAAACAGGTAGACAAGTAGACAGGTTCGCAGGTCTCTACTTGTTTAGCTGCACACTTGTTTACCGGTCTACCGCCCGACTATTCGCAAAAAAATCATGCCCACCCTCCTAATCATCTTCGCCACCGCGCTCGTCTTTGCGTTTGGCGGCACGCCGATCGCGCGCCGCTTCGCGGTGCGCGTCGGCATCGTCGCGCGACCGGGCGCGCACCGCACGCATAGCGGCACGATTCCGCTCCTGGGCGGCGTCGCAATTTACGGAGCGTTTCTGGTCGCGCTGATCTTGTTCGCCGACCGTTTTTTTATCCCGCAGCTGATCAGCATCGTCGTCGGCGCCACATGGGTCTCGCTGCTCGGTGTGCTGGACGACCGCGTCGGCTTGAGCGCGAGCATCAAACTGCTCGGTCAGATTTTCGGCGCGCTGATCCTGATCGTCACCGGCATTTCCGTCGATCTGTTTCATCAGCCGCTAGTGGACGCTGCCATCACCCTGCTCTGGATCGTCGGCATCACGAACGCGATGAACTTGCTCGATAACATGGACGGCTTGTCTGGCGGCATCGCGGCGGTCGCGGCGGCGTTTTTCTTGCTCATCTCCGCACTCAACGGACAGTATTTGGTCGGCAGTCTCAGCGCGGCGCTGCTCGGCGCGTCGATTGGTTTTCTCGTCTACAATTTCAATCCCGCCTCGATCTTCATGGGCGATACCGGTAGTCTGTTCCTGGGATTCATCCTCGCGGCAGTCGGAATCAAGCTGCGCTTTCCCGCGCCAACGCTCTTCACCTGGTTCATCCCGATCATCGTGCTCGGTCTCCCGATTTTCGATACGACGCTCGTCTTCGTGTCGCGCCTGCGTGGCGGCTTGAATCCGTTGACGCATCCGGGCTCCGATCACGTGTCGCACCGTCTGGTCGCGCGGGGGATGAGCAAGCGCGAAGCCGTGCTGACGCTGTACCTCGCCGCCGGCGCGCTGGGCGTGCTCGCGATGTTCTGCGCGCAAGCCGGCAACATCGAAAACTATCTCATCGCCGCGGTGGCGCTGCTTGCCGGCGCGGTCGCGTTGTGGAAACTTGAATTTGAAAAAGGGAGTTGACGCCGTGTTGGAACAAAAGATCGCACGCAAAACTGCGCGCGTCTGCGTGATTGGACTGGGCTACGTCGGGTTGCCGTTGGCGATTGAATTTGCGCGCGCCGGTTTTCCGCTGACGGGAATCGATCTCGATGCGCGCAAGATCGAATCGCTACGGAATGGCGTGAGCTACATCCCGGACGTCAAGAGCGCGGACGTCACGCGCTTGATCGGCACAAAGAAATTCACGCCGACGGAAAATTACGACGCGCTGCTTTCGGTCGACGTAATTTTTATCTGCGTGCCCACGCCGTTCGACCGGATGAAAGCGCCTGACTTGCAGCCGGTGATCAACGCAACGAAAGGCATCGCGCCGCGTCTGCGCGCCGGGCAACTCGTGATCCTGCAAAGCACCACGTACCCCGGCACAACCGAGGAAGTCTGCCAGCCGATCCTGGAAGCGGGCGGGCTGCGCGCCGGCAAGGATTTCCATCTCGCGTTTTCGCCGGAGCGCATCGACCCGGGCGCGACGAGCAGCACGGGCTGGAATGTCAAGAACACGCCGAAGGTTCTGGGCGGGCTAACGCCGCGCTGCACCAAGCTCGCCAAGGCGCTGCTGGTTCATCTCACGCCGGATGTTTACGTCGTCTCGTCGCCGCGCGCCGCGGAGATGACCAAGTTGCTGGAGAACATCTATCGCTCGGTCAACATCGCGCTCGTCAACGAGCTGGCGGTGCTGTCCGAGCGAATGCAGATTGATTTTTGGGAAGTGATCGAAGCCGCCAAGACCAAGCCGTTTGGCTTTATGCCGTTCTATCCGAGCGCGGGCGTGGGCGGTCACTGCATCCCGGTCGATCCGTATTACCTTTCGTGGAAAGCGCGCGAGTACGATTTTTACACAAAGTTCATCGAGCTTGCGGCGGAGATCAACCAGGGCATGCCGTTTCACGTCGTCAAGCTGACCGACGATTGGCTCAACCGTCGCGGCAAAGCGCTCAAGGGCGCGCGCGTCCTGGTGCTTGGCGTGGCGTTCAAGCACGACGTGGACGATGCGCGCAACTCGCCGGCGGAGCGCGTGATCGAAACGCTGCTCGAACGCGGCGCGCGGGTGAGTTATCACGATCCGTACGTCCCCACCTTCCGCGTCGGCGGTGACGTGTTCCGCCGCGAGCAGACCACGTTCAAATCGGTCGCGCTGACGCGCGACGCACTGCGCCGGAGCGACATCGTCGTCATCGTCACCGCCCATCAGAAGGTGAACTATCGGCTGGTCGTCGCGCACGCACCACTCATCGTCGATTCCGCGAACGCAACGCGCGGACTGGGACACGCAGAAAAAATCGCGCGCTTGGGCGCGCCGCTCAACCCTGGAGCCAACCATGGATAAACCCGCCCCGACGGCGATCCAGTTGCCCGAACGATCACCCTTGCTCGTTGTCGTATCGGGTCCTTCCGGTGTGGGCAAGGACGCCGCCCTCCGGCGAATGCAAGAGCTGCATTATCCGTTTTACTTTCTGGTGACGAACACCACGCGTCCGAAGCGTGAGAACGAAACCGACGGCGTCGACTATCACTTTATCACGCAAGAAGAATTTGCAGAAATAGAGCAGCGCGGCGATTTTCTAGAGCACGCCGTGGTGTATGGATACGATTACGGCAACTCGCGGAGCGAAGTGCGCGCGGCGCTGGCGCGCGGGCAAGATGTGATCATGCGGATCGACGTGCAAGGTGCGGCAACGCTCAAGCGCACCGTGCCGGACGCCGTCTTTGTCATGTTACTCCCGCCGTCAAGCGAGGCGCTGGAAGCGCGACTCCGCAAGCGGCGGACCGAACCCGAGGAATACCTGCAAATTCGGCTGCACGCTGCGCGGTTGGAGATGGGCGAAGTCGAAAAGTTCGATTACGTAATTGTGAATGCAGATAACGCTTTGGACGAGACAGCCCAGCTCATCCACGCGATCATCGAAGTTGAAAAACGGCGCGTCAAACCACGGCGAGTTATTCTATAGTCTGTCTGTGCAGATAGGTTTATAGTAGTAGTAGGGGGTGTGGAAAAGTGCAGGGCGAGAACGCGTGTGCGGAAGAACGCTGCAATTTGCGGCACAAGTTATTTGCCTCGCGAGATTTAGCGCTATCGGCGAAAAGTTGTTCGAACTGTTTGAGGTAATCGTGTTAGCCGCGAATCGTCCGCTCTCCACAGCTTATGCGGGCAAAATGGGGTGGCACAACAACTTGTGGTCAAGATAGGGCAAGGCACAAATTGTAGTATAAAACGGGTAGATAAGATTTGGGTTATCCCCATATCGGCTTGGTTATCCCCAGATATGCCATACTTATCCACACGCAAGAATGACATAATGCTAACCAAAGAGCGGATGGCTTGTCCACAAGCCATCCGCTCTTTCTTGAAAAGTGCCGTAAGAATATGTGTTTTTCTAGCAGGTTGTCGGAGTGGTAGCATAGCCCC
>JBBIJS010000143.1:0-7498 GCA_037445855.1 Chloroflexota bacterium
AAACATGCAGCCCTGTCAAGGCTGAGATCGCGGGTTCGAATCCCGTCGCTCCCGCTCTGTTAAAATGTGACGCGGTAGTTCGGATGCAAAAACTCCGAGACTGCCGCGTATTCTTTTGCCCGAACGCGTTGGCGGATCAGTCGTCCGGGCGAGTCAGGGCTAACGGCGGTACGCGACAACCTGTTTCGCCGGGAATGTTCAGCGGTTGACTGCTCGTCGCGAGGAGATGGACTTCCGGACATGCTTGCAGAATTGTTTCGGCGAGCTGCGCGCACGCGCCAATGAGATGATCGCAGTGATCGAGAATCAGCAAAACACTTTTTTCGCGCAGGTATTCCACGAGCGACACCGTCAGCGCGCGGCGCGCATCTCCGCGTACACCCAGCACGGTTGCGACGATTTGCGGCGCCGCGGCTGGCTCGCCGCACGACGCCAAGGACACCAGCCACACGCCGTCCGCAAACTGCTCGGTCAGCCCGCCGCCGATCGCGACGGCGAGTTGCGTCGTGCCCGCGCTTTCATCACCCAGCAGCGTCACCATTCGGTTTGACTCGAGCAATCGTTTCACCTGCTCGATTTCGTTCTGGCGTCCGACGAAATCGTTCGCGAGGGGCGGCAGATTGCTGCGCGCGGCAGCGCCTTCGGGCGCGCCGGCGATTCGTTCGAGCGCGAGGCGTACTTGTCGCGCAGACGCAAAGCGATCTGTGGGCTCCTTGGCGAGCAGGCGGAGGATGATCGATTCGAGCGCGGGCGGCACGTCACGCCGTGTGTCGCTCGGCGGGACAACCGATTCGTTCAAGTGCTGAGCGAGGATGCTCTGCTCGTCAAAGTTGGAGAAGGGCACGCGCCCAGTGACCATCTCGTAAAGCATCACCCCGAGCGCGTACAGATCAGCCGCGATGTCCGCCGGCTGTCCGGCGATAACTTCGGGCGCGAGGTAGTACACGGTTCCGGCGACGCCGCTTTCGGCGGGAAGATTGGGCGCGCCGCGTTGCCGCGCCAATCCAAAGTCCACCAGTTTCGCCACGTAGCGGTAGCCGTCTTTTCCAACGAGCACATTCTGCGGCTTCAGGTCGCGATGCACCAGCCCCTGCGTATGCGCATACTCCAGTGCTTGACAGATCTGCTGTCCTAGGTCGATGATCTGCGCGTAGGTGAGTCCGCGCAATTCGCTCAGACTCTTGCCTTCGATCAATTCCATCGCGATGAAGGGCGCTGGCGTTCGCGCGCCGGTGTCCACGGCGCCGGTCGCGTAGACGGCGACGATGTGCGGGTGGTCGAGCGCGGCAGTGATCTGCGCCTCATGCAAAAATTGCTCGCGCGCGAGCGCGTTTTCCTCGCCTCCGTTAATGATCTTGACCGCCACGTCCCGGTTGTTCGGAATGTCGCGGGCGCGGTAGACGATGCCCATTCCGCCGCGTCCGAGTTCAGCGTCCAGGCGATAGCGTTGATCGATCAGCGTGCCGATTCCAAAGGTTGGCTTGGGCGCGCGCGGGGGGGCGAAGAATTTTGGAGCCATCGCACCGATTATAGCCGGGATACCCGTGAGCGCAAATTCTTGTCTTTTCTTTTTCCGGCTAATTGTAGTACAATGGTTTTGGAAACCGCTATGCGTATTCTCGTCGTCTCGGACATTCACGCCAATCTTGCCGCGCTCGACGCGGTGATTCAAGACGCGGGTCACTTTGACCGGATTTGGTGTCTGGGGGATGTCATCGGCTACGGACCTGAACCGAACGAGTGTATCAAACTCTTGCGCGCGTTCGACCTGGTCTGCCTCGCCGGGAATCACGATCTCGCGGTGGTGGACAAATTAAGTTTGGGCGAGTTTAGCCCGGACGCGCGCGATGCGATCTACTGGACGCGCGACCGGCTGACCGCCACCAACGCCGATTGGCTGGAAGCGCTGCCATCGATGATCGTCGTGGCGGAACATGGCATCACCTTAGCGCATGGCAGCGCCCGCGATCCAATTTGGGAATACGTCGCGACGCCGGAGCTCGCGGGCGCGAGTTTAGATTCGATCGACACGCCGATTGGTCTGAACGGGCACACGCACGTGCAGATTATTTATCGCCAGCCAACCTACGGACTGGGCATCGTCAAAGAGCAGCCCACGGTCAACTTGCCGATTTCACTCACGCTCGACCGGCTGTTGATCAATCCCGGAAGCGTCGGACAGCCGCGCGATGACGATGTACGCGCCGCGTATGCCCTGATCGATCTGGAGGCGATGACCGTGACCCTACAGCGCGTCCAGTACGATATTTCCACCACGCAGAAATTGATGAAGCAGGCGCGACTGCCCGACCGCTTGATCCGGCGGCTGCGATTTGGGGAGTGACCGACTAATGACCCGAGGCATTGTTGCGCGCGCACTCGCAGGTCTGGGATAGCCACACGCTTCGCGTCACACAGAAACACAGGGAAAATTTCTGCGAAATTCTCCTGGCACCGCCCGCCAGGGCAAGGGTGTGGCAGCTATGATCTCCACGCAAGTTCGGAGCTACTCAATTCAGCGAAGGGAGGAAAAGAATGTACAGAAAAATCCTGGTGCCGCTCGATGGATCCAAGACGGCGGAAGGTGCTCTGCCACACGCCAAAGCGCTGGCGTACTCCGAAAGCGCCGAGCTGATCCTGTTGAACGTCGCCGCCAATCCGGCGCTGGACTATATCTTCGCGGATCCGGGGCTTGCTCAGCGCGCGGAAGAAGATCAAGAAGCGCGAAGCAAAAAATACATGACGGAAGTTGAAAGCCAGCTCAAAGCGGCTGGGTTCAAAGTGTCAACCCGGCTGCGGGTCGGCGCAGTCGCCGACACGATTCTCGAAGTCGCGGAAGAAACGCAAGTCGATGTGATCGCGATGTCAACGCATGGACGCACGGGTCCGGCGCGCTGGCTGCTCGGCAGCGTGGCGGAGCGCGTAGTGCGCAATTCTAAAGTACCGGTGCTGTTGATTCGCGCCACGGGCTAGTCTGCCGTCGCGCGAATAGGGAGAACCAAGATGAACTATCGACGTTTTGGACGAGTGGGCTGGCGCGTCAGCGAGATTGGATATGGGATGTGGGGCATGGGCGGCTGGACCGGCTCGGACGACGCCGAGTCAATGGCGGCATTGCAGCGCGCGGTCGACCTGGGTTGTGATTTTTTCGATACCGCGTGGGGCTATGGCGAAGGTCACAGCGAAGGACTGCTGGGGCAACTCGTCCGCGCCAATCCGAAAAAGAAACTGTACACCGCGACCAAGATTCCGCCCAAGAATTCCATTTGGCCCAGCCGCCGCGAATTCTCGCTGGACGAGTGCTTCCCGCCGGATCACATCGAAGCATACATCCACAAAAGTCTGGCGAACGCCGGCTTGCCCAGTTTCGATCTGATTCAATTTCACACGTGGGAAGACCGCTGGGTCGAGGACGATCGCTGGGCGCAGAAGCTGGACGAACTGCGCCGCGATGGACTCGTCCACGCGGTTGGCATCAGCATCAATCGTTGGGAACCGGGGAACGGTGTCCGTGCGGTGCGCAGCGGTTTGATCGACGCGGTGCAAGTGATCTATAATATCTTCGACCAAAACCCGGAAGACGAACTCTTCCCGGCGTGCCAAGCAATGGACGTCGCGGTCATCGCGCGCGTCCCGTTCGACGAAGGCACGCTGACCGGCACGTTGACCAAGGACAGCCAGTGGCCCACCGGCGATTGGCGCAACACCTATTTTGTGCCGGAGAATCTGAACGCCAGCGTCGACCGCGCGGAGGCGCTCAAGCCGCTGGTCCCCGTCGGGATGACGATGACGGAGATGGCGCTGCGCTTCATCCTCAACCATCCAACGGTCAGCACGATCATTCCCGGGATGCGCCAATTGCGTCACGTGGAATCCAACATTGCGGCGGGGAATGCCGGTCCCTTGCCCGCAGAGTTGCGTGGGCAGTTGCGTCGTCATCGCTGGGAGCGCCATCCCACCGACTGGTCTCACTAACGGTTCTGCCCCAAAGTATGAATCTCTTTTCCTCTCCGCATCGCCGCTACAATCCGCTGACGAATGAATGGATTCTCGTTTCGCCGCAGCGCACCCAGCGACCGTGGCTGGGTCAGGTCGAAAAGATCGTGGCGGAATCGCGCCCTGCCTACGATCCGAGTTGCTATCTCTGCCCCGGCAACGCGCGCGCGGGCGGCAAACGCAATCCAAAATACGACGGCACATTCATTTTCGAGAACGATTTTGCCGCGCTACTCCCACACTCCTACCCAGTCCCTCCCCCGTCTCCGACGAGGGAAGGCAGGGGTGAGGGTCTCCTCCGCGCCGAAAGCGAACGCGGGGTCTGCCGCGTCATTTGCTTTTCGCCGCGGCACGATTGGACGCTGCCGGATCTGCCGCTGCCAGACCTTCGCCGCGTCGTCGCGGTCTGGGTCGATCAAACACGCGAACTCGGCGCGCTCGCTTTCGTCAACTATGTGCAGGTCTTTGAAAACAAGGGCGCGATGATGGGCGCGAGCAATCCGCATCCGCACGGTCAGGTCTGGGCAAGCGAACATGTCCCGACCGAGCCGGCAAAAGAGTGGCGGTCGCTGTCGGCGTACCGCGAAGAACGCGGCGCGTGTTTGCTATGCGACTATCTCGCGTTGGAGCTTGGGCAGCGCGAACGCATCGTGTTGCAGAACGATCATTTTGTCGCGCTCGTTCCCTTTTGGGCGGTGTGGCCCTTTGAAACGCTGCTGCTCGCGCGGCGGCATATCGGCGCGCTGCCGGACTTGATCGCTGCTGAACGCGACGCGCTCGCCGACATCATTAGGCGGCTGACGACGCGCTACGACAATCTGTTCGAGACCGCGTTTCCATATTCGATGGGCTGGCATCAAGCGCCAACTGATGGCGCGCTTCATCCGGAGTCGCACCTACACGCGCATTATTACCCACCGCTCCTCCGCAACGCGAGCGTGCGCAAATTCATGGTCGGCTACGAGATGCTCGCGCATCCGCAGCGCGACCTGACTGCCGAGACCGCCGCCGCGCGGCTGCGCGAGATGAGCGAGAAGTTGTATCGGAGTATTCAGTAATCAGTATCCAGTATTCAGTTGCTCTAATTCCCAAAGCCATCTGACTGAACACTGCTGACTGGTTTCCCCCATGTCCCGCCTTGAATCTCTCCCAACCGAATTTGCCAATATCTTCGGTGCGCCGGCGGAGCATATCTTCCGCGCGCCGGGACGCGTCAACCTGATCGGCGAGCACACGGATTACAACGACGGCTTTGTCTTGCCGATGGCGATTGATCGTGAGATGCGCGTCGCTGCGCGCAAGCGCGACGACCGGCGCGTGCGCCTAGTCGCGCTCGACCTGGGCGGGAAGCGTTCCGAGTTCTCGCTCGACGTTATCGCGCGCGAGGAGGCGCAGCGGTGGAGCAACTATATTCGCGGCGTCGCGTGGGCGCTGCAAGCGCGCGGTTTGCACTTGCCGGGACTCGATCTCGCCCTGAGCGGCGATGTGCCGCTCGGCTCCGGACTATCTTCCAGCGCGGCGCTGGAGGTTTGCGCCGCGACGACGTTCCAGTTCTTCGCCGGCTTCGCGATGAGCAAGGTCGATCTCGCGCGGCTGTGTCAGCAAGCCGAAAATGATTTCGTCGGGATGAAGAGCGGTATCATGGATCAGTTCATCTCGGCGCTGGCGGTCGCGGGGCACGCGCTGTTGATCGACTGTCGCGATCTGGCGTATCAGAAGGCGCCATTGCCGCGCGGCGCGACCGTTGTCGTTTGCAATACGATGAAGCGGCGCGGCTTGGTCGATTCCGCCTACAACACGCGGCGCGCCGAATGCGAGCAAGCCGCGCGGCAGTTCGGCGTGAAAGCGCTCCGCGACGTGTCGCTCGAACAATTTGCCGAACGCGAAAAAGAATTGCCGCCTACCGTTGCGCGGCGCGCGCGGCACATCATCACCGAAAATGCGCGCGTGCTGGACGCGGTCGCGGCGGCGCGGCAGAACGACCTTGCCGCGTTCGGCAACCTGATGAACGCGTCGCACGAAAGTTTGCGCGACGATTACGCGGTCAGTTGCGCGGAGTTGGACACGCTGGTCGATCTCGCGCGGGCGCAGCGCGGCTGTCTCGGCGCGCGGCTCACCGGCGCGGGCTTTGGCGGTTGCACCGTGAATCTCGTGCGCGATGACGCGGTCGAGACGTTCACCGCGAACGTGGCGCGCGAGTATCAGGCGCGCGTAAAAATCGCGCCGGAGATTTACGTTTGCCGCGCGACGGACGGCGCAAGCATCGTAAAATAAAAACCTTGCGAAGGTCTGCGACCTTCGCAAGGTTTGTTCCAATTACTCTTTCTCCTCTTCTTCCTTTTCCTCTTCGTCCTCGTCCTCTGACTCGTCGTCGAGGTCGATCGGTTCTTCGTCCATTTCCGTTTCTAACACAAGGTCGCCGTTGTCTTCCGCCGGTTCTTCCTTTTCCGCTACCGGCTCTTCGGCGTCCTCCTCGTCGACCGCCACGGCGGCAGCCGCGGGACTCTCTTCCGCCTCCGCCTCGACCGGTTCCTTGCCGACGAGCATTTCCTCAAACTCTTCTGCCTCTGCCATCTCTTCGTCTTCGAGGCGAATATCTTCGTTGAGCCGATGGCCGCGCCGCCCCAACGTGCCGAGTGATTCCATTAGATCAGCGCCCTTGCGGTCGCGGAAGCCGGTGCCGGCAGGAATCAGCTTGCCGATGATCACATTTTCTTTCAAGCCATACAGATTGTCGCGCCGTCCGCCGATCGCCGCTTCCGATAGAACGTTGATCGTGTGCTGGAAACTCGACGCGCTCAGGAACGATTCGGTGCTCAGCGATGATTTGGTCACGCCGAGCAGCACCGGCTGCCCGGTCGCCGGCTGACCGCCGCGTTCCGCAATCATGTTGTTGATGTCTTCAAATGCTAATCGATCGACCAACTGTCCCGGCAGCAAGTCGCTGTCGCCGGTCGATTTTACGCGCAGCATCCGGAACATCTGCCGCAAGATCATCTCGATGTGCTTGTCGTGGATGTTGACGCCTTGCGAGCGGTAGACGCGCTGCACTTCTTCCACCAGGTACAGCTCCGCCGCTTCGCGTCCCAGGATGGCGAGCATCCGATGCGGGTTGCGCGAACCTTCGGTCAGTTGATCGCCCGCCCGCACTTTCTGTCCGTCCTCCACGCGCAGCCGCGCAACCGCTGGCACTTGGTACAATCGCTCTTCCTTCTGGCTGTAGCGAATGATGAGCGTATGGTCTTCGCGGATGACCTCGCCGCCCTTTGTCGCAACGATCTGAGCGCCATTCTTGTTTTTCCGGATGAGCGGCGTGCCGTCGTCGATCTTCATGCCGTCGCGCACCAACGCCTTGCCCTTCGGCGGAATCGCGTACTCATCGCGCTGGATGTGGCTCGCCGAGATCCGAATCTGCCGCTGGCTATCTTCGGTGATAATTTGCACCTTGCCATCGATCTCAGCCATGAGCGATTCACCCTTGGGATCGCGCGCCTCGAACAAC
>JBBIJS010000144.1:0-5719 GCA_037445855.1 Chloroflexota bacterium
ATTGGCTTCTCGAAATCGGCAGCAGGGATCGGGACGTTGCCCGTGTTCGTAACGCGTAACTCGACCGCATGAACATTGCCAACTGGTTGTCCTTGATAGGTTAGTTGCAATTGAGATCTTACTTGCTCCGCGACACTGACCAACGGAACCTGGGATATGATCCCGTACGAGAGTGCTTTCTTTTGTCGCACTGCCCGGCTTTCCCGAACAGGAAGGACGATACTTGTAGCCGTAGCCAAGAGGCCCAGTACCGGAATGATTAGAGTAATAATCTCATTCATGGAATGCTCCATGGGACGTGGCGGTTGTTAACATACAAGACGGTACCAACCTTTCGCGAGGCGATGCAATGAGTATCTACAGTCCACAACGTAAAGCGATCTATCTAGGAGTTTGTCGGAGAACCCCGTAGCATAGCCGCTTGTCGGCGTTCTCGCCGCAAAATCACGGACGCCCACGAGGGGCTATGCTACCACTCCGACAACCTGCTAGCACCGGATTGGCTAGACCCGTTGCCTCGGCATCGCGTTCTCTCCAACCACCAAACAAAAAGCGGCAACCACTTTACGCGGCTGCCGCCTAACATTTCCAGCCGCACCTCACCAATGAAATACGGCTTGCCGATATGGTCGGGGCGAGTGGACTTGAACCACCGGCCTCAGCGTCCCGAACGCTGCGCGCTACCAAGCTGCGCTACGCCCCGATTCGCCCACATTATACCGCGTTTCGCGGAATTTGCAAAGCGCGGCGCGCGCGCGTTTTAGTTTGACTAAAACCCGCCTCTCTGCTATACTTTGCCCGCACGTGGAGGAGTGCCGGAGTGGACGAACGGCGCCGCCTTGAAAGCGGATGGGCGATGAGCCACGGAGGTTCGAATCCTTCCTCCTCCGCCGTGGAAAGTGGGTGGTGGTCGGTGGATAGTGGACAGCGATCTGTCCACTGATCACTGTCCACTCACTACTGGCTTGGAGGGGTCGCATAGCCCGGTCTAGTGCGGTCGCCTGCTAAGTGACTACAGGGGGTTAAACCTCTGTCGCGGGTTCAAATCCCGCCCCCTCCGCTCTTAAAAGATGAAGGCAGAAAGATGAAAGATGAAGAAAAGAAAGATTTTTTCATCCTTCATCCTTCATCTTTCATCTTTTAGAATTCTCCCCGTAGCGCAATTGGATAGCGCGCAGCCCTGCGAAGGCTGAGGTTGCGAGTTCGACCCTCGCCGGGGAGACACAGCGTCGAGTTGCATGCCGACTCGGCGCTTTACATTTCGCGAAAGAATTGCACGCCGCGCGGATTCGTGATAAACTAAAATCGATCAGGCGCGAGGCGGCGCAATCGAGTCGCCCCGCGGCATTTCATCATCGTTATCTCGAATGAGGAGTCTTGGATGGAGAACGTCAAGTTGCGCCGCCTGCAAGCGCTCAGCGCGCTCTTCGCGCTCTTGGGCGTCGCGGATTCAGTCTACCTGTGGTCGTTCAAGTGGAGCGGGCAGTTGATTTGCAGCATCGGCGGATGCGCGGCGGTGAATACGAGTTCGTACTCGACGCTGCTCGGCGTGCCCGTCGCGGCGATTGGCGCCGCCGGTTATGCCGCGCTGCTCGCGCTCGCGCTCTGGGCGCTGGTCGCGCGCGACAACGCGCCGACGTGGCTGAACGATGCGCGGCTGACCTTCGCCAGCATTGGCTTGTTCTTCGCGGCATACCTCACCGTCGTCGAACTGCTCATCCTGCACGATGTCTGCATGTGGTGTGTGCTGCAGGCAATCGCCATCACCGCGATTTTCGTCGGTGTCCTGGCGGAACGGCGCCGGGAGCGCGCGGCAGAGTAAACGAGGTAACCGTTCAGTAGGGGCGAGGCATTCGCTCAACCCGGCTTTCATGAACGCATGATTGGTTTATGCCAACCGTGCTCTCGATGAAGAACTGATGTGGCGAATGCCTCGCCCCTACGACAACGTGGCATCGCCCGAACGGTGACAAAAAAGAAACCAGGTTTCGTGAAGAAACCTGGTTTTTGATTTCCTATCCATTCCGATACGCGGCGAGATTTTGGTACAGTTTCATTCCCAGCCGTGGATAGCGCTCACACAACGTGGTGAGACTCGCGCGCGTCAGCGTGAGCAAACGCGTGTCCGCGCCCGCGACCGGCGTCACCGCGTCGGCTTGCCCGAACAGCACGTCCGCGTTCACGCAGCCGCCCGCCGCGATGGTTCGGTTGCCGTGTTTGACCGAGCCGGTCAGCACGAGGTGCAGCGCGTTCGCATCGAGCGGTGCGTCCGCCGCGGGCGTCGTGGGCGTGCCGGCGCGTTGGAAGAAGAACGCCTCCAGCGGCGTGAAACCTTTTAGCGCCGCCGTGCCGAGCGCGGGGAGCTTGCTCATCCGCTCCGCCGACGCGTACTCGAACGCTGGCGTGACCGTCTCGAAATATTCGCGCGAGGGATCCGTCAGCACGATCGTACCCAGGTCCCACGGCACGTTCAGTTTCATCATCCGCACCACGTCGGGACGATGCGTATTGTGAAAGACCATTCCCGGCACGTACGCCGCCGGCAAAAAGCCCATCTCGAAAAGCGTCTGCTGAATCTCCGCGCTGTGCGCGCTCACGTCGCACTCGATCATCTGCGCCTGCTGCACCTGCTCCGCTTGCTCGACGGCGAAGCGCAGCAAACTCCCTTTGACCACATTCTCCTGCGCGATCAACTCGCTGATGCGGACGTTTTGATCGTGCTCCTCATAGAAATAACCGACCGCGCCCAAGGTCTTTTCGCCCTCGGACGCGACAAAGTAGGTCGCCTTCTGCGCTTGCAACTGCGGCAGTCCCTGGTCGACGTGCATGCTGCCGAAGACTTCCGGCTTGATGACGCGCCCTTGCTCGATCTTGAGCAGACGCAGCAGCGATGAGCCGGTCAGCGGCGCGATCGACACGCTATGGTCGATGGGATAGCCGCGCGCGTTGTCGCGGATCGTGATCGGCTCATCCAATTTCAAATTGCGCAGCGAAAGTTTCGCCAGCGGCGCGACCGCGGGAATCACTTCGGTGGAACCGGGGTGGCGCAAGTTGCGTCCGTTCTCGAAAAGCTCCCCGCTCAAAACAAAACTCTCGCGCCACGTCATTTTGTACGCCATCGGCAAAAAACCAAGCGGCGCCATGCCGAGTCCATCGACGATCTTTTGCGTTTTGGGATGCACCGTGCGCGCTTCGGCGAACGCGAATTCGACGCGCTGACCGGACGCATCGACCAGCGCAGTCAGCATCTCGCGCCCCAGCCCGTGTCCGCCGTACTTGGGATCGACGACCAGCCGCCCGATCTCGCCGATCTGATCGTTGTAATCGCCAAAGTTGAGGACGCACGCGCCGGCGGCGACGATCCGGCTCGCGTCTTCGATGACGAGCCAGATGATGTGATCGGAATAGATGCCGCGCTTGACCCACTGCGGGTCGTAGAATTCCGGCAGCGCGTAATCGTCGCCATAGTTCGCGCGGAAGAGTTGGATGACCGGCTCGATATCGGTTTCTTCGATGGCGCGGATGTTCATGGACCCTCCTGTCTAGCGCCTCAACCGCAAAGCGCGCAAAGGACGCAACGTGTTTTGAATTTCTTTAGCATTCCACCTGCCCTGACGGGCGGTGCCAGGGTTTGCGTTCTTCGCGGTTCGTCCGCGTGCTGGAATGACGGTGCTACGCGTTCTCCAGCGCGCGCGCGTTGGCTTTGTCCCGCGCCGAGTGCGCTTTGTGGCGATCCTCGGTGCCAAGAATCTTTTTGCGAATCCGGTACGCCTTGGGCGTGATCTCCAGCAGCTCGTCCTCCGAAATATATTCCAGCGCCTCGTCGAGACTCATCAGGCGCGGCGGCGTCAATTGAATCGTGAAATCGGAATTGGAACTGCGGATATTGGTCAGGTGTTTTTTCTTCGCCACGTTGATCGCAATGTCCCCTTCGCGCGCCTGCTCGCCGATGACCATCCCTTCGTAGACCTCCAAGCCGGGACCAATGAACAGGGTACCGCGCCCTTCCGCGTTTTCGAGCGCAAACGCCGTCGTCGTACCGCCTTCGAACGCGACGAGACTGCCGTGCTCGCGCGTATCCATTTCGCCGGCGAGCGGCAGATAGCCGTGGAACAGCGCGTGCATAATGCCGGTGCCGCGCGTCGCGGTGAGAAACTTGTTGCGGAAACCCAGCAAGCCGCGCGTCGGCACGAGGTACTGCAGGTGCACGCTCCCATCGTCCGCGGTGCGCATCTCTTTCATCGTGCTGCGCCGCGTGCCGAGCATCTCCATCACCACGCCGAGCGATTCACCCGGCACCTCGATGTAGACCTCTTCGACCGGTTCCAGCGTGCGCCCGTCTTCCTGCCGGAAAATGACTTCCGGTTTCGAGACTTGGAACTCGTACCCCTCGCGCCGCATCGTTTCGATCAAGATCACCAGATGCAATTCGCCGCGCCCAGAGACGATGAACGTGTCCGGTGATTCGGTCTCCTCGACGCGCAGACTCACGTTCGACTCCAACTCTTTGAACAGGCGCTCGCGTAGTTTGCGCGATGTGCCCCACGTGCCTTCGCGTCCGGCGAACGGCGACGTGTTGACGCCGAACGCCATCCGCACCGTCGGCGCTTCGACGCGAATCGGCGGCAGCGCTTTCGGATTGAGCACATCCGCGACGGTCTCGCCGATGTAAATCTCCGGCAAGCCGGTAATCACGACGATTTCGCCCGCGCTCACTTCCATCGCGGGAATGCGGTCGAGACCTTGATGCACGAAAAGCTCCGCGATCTTGCCCGGCGTGATCGTGCCGTCGTGCGCGATGCGGACGACGTTCATCGCCGGTCGCAGCGTGCCGGCGAACAGGCGTCCAATCGCGATACGCCCCTTGTAGTCGTCGTATGCCAGCGTGGTGACGAGCAATTGCGCCGGCGAGTCCGGCTCGACTTGCGGCGCGGGCAAATAGTTCACAATCGTCTCGAACAGCGGCTGCAAGTCAACGCCGACATCGCCGGGCGTCAGCGTCGCGCGTCCCAAGATCGCGTCGGTGTAGACGATGGGAAATTCGGCTTGCTCGTCCGTCGCGCCGAGGTCGATGAACAAATCGAATGTCGCGTTCGCCACGTGGTTCAGGCGCGCGTTCGGTCGGTCGACTTTGTTGATGACGACAATCGCCTTGTGTCCCAGCTCCAGCGCTTTGCGGAGCACAAAGCGCGTCTGCGGCATCGGACCGTCGACCGCGTCGACGAGCAGCAGCACGCCGTCGACCATGTTCAGCACGCGCTCGACCTCACCGCCGAAATCGGCGTGCCCGGGCGTATCGACAATGTTGATCTTGATGCCGCGGTACGTGACCGCGGTGTTCTTGGCGAGGATGGTGATGCCGCGCTCGCGCTCCAGATCGTTGGAATCCATCACGCGTTCGATGATGGTCTGGTTGTCGCGGAAGATATGCGATTGCTTGAGCATCGCGTCGACCAGCGTCGTCTTGCCGTGGTCGACGTGCGCGATGATGGCGATATTGCGAAGGTCATTTCGGGTTTGCATTGGGTGCTCCAGAAAAGTAGACAAGTAAACAGGTAAACAAGTAGACAGATCGCGACATTGAATTGCCTACCTGTATACGTGTTTACCTGTCTACTTGCCCGTCAACAAAAACCCCGGCGCCGGATGGAGCCGAGGAGGTTCATTGCTCGGTCAGAACTGTTTGCATTATAAGCGCATTGAGCCGATTTGGCAAATG
>JBBIJS010000144.1:5819-7456 GCA_037445855.1 Chloroflexota bacterium
CTTGCCACGTCCTGATTTTTCTGTTAGACTGGGATCGAAATGATGGAGGTATCGATTTCATGATTTCCAAAATCCCGGAGATTATTCCACTCTCGCCGCAGGGTTGGGACGAGTACGAACTGCTCGATTCGGGCGACGGCGCAAAACTAGAACGCTTTGGAAAATATATCTTGGTACGACCCGATAAAGGCATCTACTGGCAGCGCGCGCTGCCGGCGCAACACTGGGAAGATGTCGACGCGATCTTTCAGCAGCCGGAGAGCGGCGAAGGTCGCTGGGTGCAACGACGCTCCGTGCCGGAGCGCTGGCTGATGCGTTACGGCGAACTGACTTTTTGGGCAAAACTGACGCCGTTTCGTCATACCGGTGTCTTCCCGGAACAGCAGCCGCAATGGGAATGGATCGACCAGCAAATCCGATCCGCGCGCGCGCCGGTCAACGTGCTGAACCTGTTCGCCTACACCGGCATCGCCACGCTCGCGGCAGCCGCCGCCGGCGCGAATGTGACTCACGTCGACGCGTCCAAGCCGACGCTCGCGTGGGCGCGCGAGAATGCCATCGCCGCCGGCATGCAGGAGCGCCCGATCCGCTGGATTCTCGACGACGCGCTGAAATACGTGCGGCGCGAGAGCCGCCGCGGGCGGCGTTACGACGGAATCATTCTCGATCCGCCGGTGTTCGGGCGCGGTCCCAAAGGTGAAGTCTGGCGCTTTGAAAAATCCTTTCCGCTCCTTCTCGACGCGTGCAAAGAGATTCTGTCCGATCGACCGCGCTTTGTCCTCCTCACCGCGTACGCGATTGAAGAATCTTCGCTGTTGCTCTACAATCTCTTGAGCGACTGGATGAAGGCGCGTGGGGGAAAGATCACGGCGGGCGAATTGGTGCTGCAAGACAGCGCGGCGCAGCGTCCGCTTTCGTCCGCGATCTATGCGCGCTGGTCGCGCGAGGAGGTCTAGTGCCCAAGGCGTGGCGGAAGGAGCAGACGCAGGATCGTTATTTCCAGCAAGCCAAGCAGGATGGCTATCGCGCGCGATCGGCGTACAAGCTGCTGGAGATCAATGACAAATTTCATTTGATTCGACCGGGCGCGCGCATTCTTGACCTGGGCGCCGCGCCGGGAAGTTGGAGCCAGGTCGCGGCGAAGATGGGCAAAGCGTCCAAGATCGTCGCGGTCGATCTTCAGCCGATGCAGCCGCTGCCGGGTGTGCAGACGATTCAAGCGGACATCACAAAGCCGGAAACGCTCGCGCGGCTCAAGGAGGCGCTGCCGGACGGCGCAGACCTCGTGTTGTCCGACGCCGCGCCCGCCTCATCGGGCGTGCGCTTTGTCGATCAGGCGCGCTCGATCCAGCTGGCGGAAGCCGCGCTGCAGATCGCGCTGCAATTCTTGAAAGCGAACGGCGCGTTTGTGGTCAAGGTGTTTCAAGGCGAGGACTTGGCGAATTTCGTTGCGCTGACCAAGCGGCATTTTGACGCGGCGCGCGTCTTTCGCCCAGAAGCGTCGCGGAAAGAGAGCGATGAGCATTACGTGGTCTGTCAGCGCCCACATAAGGAGAATGCAAACGCGGCAAAGCCAGATGCCGCAGCGTGAGAGTTCTCTACACAAACGAAACGCCCGCCGAATGGCGAGCGTTTCT
>JBBIJS010000145.1:0-7378 GCA_037445855.1 Chloroflexota bacterium
TCGTTGACCGTGTTCGCGAATTCATCCGGCGTCAGCGTGAAGATGAGCGTGTGCGGATCGCCGTTCTTGAAATTGCTTACCGTGTACACCTTTGAGCCGATCTGGAGCACGGGAGATGAACTGCCGGTAGGGAACGCGCGCGGGCTGTACACTTCGATCTCGACGCCGGGCTTGCCGCCCAGCGCTGCGGACGCGGCGACGTTGTAAATGAACAGCGTGTTACCCTGGCGCGCATCCAAATAGAATTTTGCCGTGACCACCGCGACGACTGCGGCGACAAATACCAACAGAATAATCAATGTCCGTTTCACTGTCCACCATCCCACTGTCCTACTGTTTCACCGCCTCACGGTCTCACCGTTCGACTGCTTTCCATTCCCCTCCAGTCGCAGCGACATTGCCTGCGACACGCCGTCGTCGCTCATCGTAATGCCGTAGACCGCGTTCGCGCTTTCCATCGTGCCGCGGTTGTGCGTGATGACGATGAACTGCGTCTCAAGCGCGAGCGTTCTGAGCGCGTCGCGGAAGCGTCCGATGTTCGCCTCGTCGAGCGCGGCGTCCACCTCGTCCAGCACGCAGAACGGCGTGGGCGATACTTTCAGGATCGCGAACAACAGCGCAGCGGCGGTCAGCGCGCGCTCGCCGCCCGAGAGAATGGCGAGGTGCGCGGCGCGCTTGCCCGGCGGCTTGGCGATGATCTCGATGCCGGTCTGTGTCAGGTCTTCCGGCTGCGTCAGCTCCAGCCGCGCGGTGCCGCCGTCGAACAGCAGCGTAAAGAATTTCGCAAACTCGATATTGATCGCCTTGAACGTCTCTTCAAATTTGCGCCGCATGATCTCGTCGAGTTCCGCAATCGCCTTGTTCAGACTCTCGATCGCGCGATGCGCGTCCGCGGCTTGCTCGGTGAGGAACGCATGGCGCGCTTTCAGTTCGTCGTGTTCCTGCGGCGCAGTCGGATTGATCACGCCCATGTATTTGATTTGATTGCGGAGCTTGCGAATTTCTTTTTCGAGACCCTCTGGCGCCGCGGTGATGACCGGCAGCGCCACGACCTCTTCGCCGAGACGCAGACGCAGTTGCCCCGGCAAATCGGCGTTGAGTATGATCGCGTTTTCGCGCGTGCCGCCGTTCGTATCTTCACCTTCCGCCGCGACCGGTTCGGTGATTCTGATTTCAGAAACGATGCTTCGCGCGTTTTCGCCTTCAGAGACATTATCTTGGACAGGGTTGGCGACCGTCGGCGAAATCACGCGCCCGCTCGCGAGGTCGTCTTCGATTTCCGTTTCGAGCCGTGCGATCTCGGCGCGGGCGCGCTCGGCGTCGAGCACCGCGGCGTTGTGCGTTTCCTCGAAATCGGAGAGCCGGGCGCGTTGCTGCGATTCTTGTTCTTCCAATTCGGTTTGCGCTTTTTCGGATTCGATCAATCCCGCGTCTGCCGGCGCGACGCGCTGGTCGATTTCCGCGAGCGCGCGCGTCGATTCATCCGCGCGTGCCTGCAGCGCGTCGTGCTGCGCGGTCAGCGCGTCCACCTCGCGCGTGAGCGCGTTGACACGCTGCGATTTCGCGGTGATCTGCGCTTCCCCCTGCGTCAATGCCGCGCGCGTGGATTCCTCCGCCGCGCGCGCCCCCGCGACGTCGCGTTCCGCAATCACGAGCGCGGTGCGCAGTTCCGCCATCTGATTGCGCGTGGCTTCCACTGCGCTCACCGCCTGCGCGCGCTTGAGTTCGAACGACGTGAGCGTGTCCGCCTGCACACTCAGCGCGGCTGCCTCGCGCAAGCCCTCCTCGTAGATTCCGAGTTTCGATTTCAACTCAGCGAGTTTCTGCGCGAGTTCGCGGATTTGCGGCTCGCTTTCCGCCTGGATCGTTTCCGCGTGCGCGGCGATGTGTTCCAGTTCGCGCAATTCTTTCGCGGCGCCGCTCGAGCGCTCGGCCAGCGCGTTGCGCTCTTGGTGGCGTGTTTGCAGCAGCGCCGCCGCGCCGGCAATTTTTTCTGCCTGCGCGGCTTGCGATGTTTGCAAGGCGGCAAGTTCGCTCGCGGCTTCGTCGCGATGCTGTGTGGTGAAACGCCTTCGCTCGCTGAGCACCGCAAGTTCACGCGCGCGGGTCGCGTGCTCGCCTTCCAGCGCGGCGCGGGCACGCCGTCCTTCGGCGAGCTGCGTGCGGAGTTCCTGTCCCTGCCGCCGCAATTGCGCCAGCCGCGCGGCGAGTTCCTGCACCGCGGCGCGGCGCGCGGTCAGCGTCTCGCGTGTGGTCTTCTCGCGCGCGGACATTTCCTGCGCCGTTTGCTGCGCGCGCGCCCACTGGAACGCGTACCACAGCCGCAGCTTTTCGTCGAGGGCGTTGACGACGCCATCGTAATTGCGCGCGCGTTCCGCCTGCCGCGCAAGCGAGGGCAGACGCGGCGCGATTTCATTGACGATGTCGTTCACGCGCAGGAGATTGCTCCGCGTCTCTTCGAGTTTGTCCAGCGCGTTCTGCCGCTTGGAATGGTACAGCCCGATGCCGGCGGCTTCCTCAAATAGCGCGCGGCGCTCCTCCGGGCGGAGCGAGAGCGCTTGATCGATCAAACCCTGTCCCACCACCGCGTAGGTTTGGCGCGCCAAGCCCCAGCGCGCGAGGAGTTCGAGAATGTCGCGCAAGCGGACGCGGTGACCGTTGAGGAAATATTCGTTCTCGCCATCCCGGTACGCGCGGCGGCCAATCGTCACTTCGGATGGATTCGATTTGAGCAGCTCGGTGACCGGATCGACGCGCGCTTTGTTTTTATCGTCCTCTTCTTGCTTCTCTGGGTTCGCCGTTTCTACTGAAGATTCTTCCCATGGATTGGGATTCTCCAGCGTCATGGAAACTTCTGCCATGCCGAGCCGCGGGCGCGTGGAGGAGCCAGAGAACACCAGGTCTTCGGTTTTCTTGACGCGTAAATTGGTGTACGAATTCTCGCCCATCACCCAGCGCACCGCATCGGCGATGTTGGACTTGCCGCTGCCGTTGGGACCGACCACCGCGGTCACGCCAAGGTCGAAGACAAATTCAGTTTTGTTCGCGAAGGTTTTGAAACCGTGGAGACTGAGGTGTTTGAATCGCATGTAACTCGATGGAGTGATGGATTTGACGGGACGCAGTATACAACAAGAGGCGCGGGAAAACAAACTATGTCATTGCGAGGGTGTAGCTCACCGTGGAGCAGCTTGCATAGACAAAGGCGCCGGCGTTCTCTAACGCCGTGTGCAGGCGCGCTAGAGCGCGCGCACCCTGAGTCTTGTCAAAGTTCGCCCCCAACTCAGGGTAACAACATGGGCGCGAGTACTTCATCCACCCCGCGCAGCCGCGTCCGCAAACTTTTCCGCGCGAGCGAAATATCCAGCGTACAGTCGCGCGGGCGCGGCGCGGGGAACGATGCGCTCAGCGCGGGCGCAAAGCGTGGCGCGCGGTGAAACGCGTTCGCCAGCGTCACGCCGAACGCGTAGCGGCTAAGGCGCTGCGGTCCAGCGATATTGATGATGCCGGCGAAATCATTCGCAGCCAACTCCGCCAGCGCGTCCGCGAGGTCGGCAACAAAAACCGGACTGCGATATTCGTCGGTGAAGAGGCGCGGCATCTCGCCATCCAGCGTCTGCCGCGTGCGTGGGTCGAGCGGATCGAATCCGTAGATCAACGACGTGCGGACGATCACGGCGGAGGGACATTCGTCGATCACCGCGCGTTCCGCGTGCGCCTTGGATTCGCCATAAGGGCTGATTGGAGCGGGCGGCGCGCTTTCGTCGTACGGCGCGTGCTCGCCATCAAAGATCACGTCGCTCGATAGATGGAGGAGCCGCGCCTTTCGCGTTGCCGCCGCGTGTGCGACGTTGCGCGCGCCATCAACATTGATGGACTGCATCGGATCGCCGCTCATCTGCGCGGCGGTGTGAAGCACCGCGTCGGGACGAAACTCGTCGAAAAGGTGATTGACCGCCTCCGCGTCGCGGACGTCGACGCGAAAAGCGGCAGCGTTTCCTTGCGCGAGGGGGTGCGCAAAATACGTTGCCGCCAATTCGCAAGTCGCGGGCGCACGCTTGAGAATCGCCGCGCCCAGATAGCCGCTGCCACCCGTAACGAGTAGTCGCATAGCAGGTTGTTTGGTGGTTTGATGGTTAGGTCGTTTGGTCGTTCGGATCGCGCTGCCCAACCACCCAACCACCGAACCCCCCAACTATCGATCTATTCAACTTGTCCCTTCAGCGCAATCAGCGCCGCGTGATCGCCGCGCGAGAGCTCGTCCCGCAAGGTTTCCAGCGCGACCCGCGCGGCTTCCTGTTCCGCGATTTGCTTGCTGCGTCCGGCGCCGCGCCCATAGACTTGATCCTTCAAGACGACTTCGATGGTGAACTCTTTGGCGTGGTCCGGTCCGCGCGTTTCGACGAGGCGATAAAGCGGCGTGACCTGTAAATGCCCCTGGCTCAATTCCTGCAACATACTCTTCGCGTCGCGGTCGAGCCGCTGGTGGTGAATCTCCTCCGCCGCGGGCGCGAGAAACCGCACGATGAGGTCGCGCGCGGGGGCGAAGCTCTGGTCGAGATACAACGCGCCGATGAGCGCTTCAAACGCGCCGGCGAGCAGCGGCGCGCGTGCGCGTCCGCCCGCCGCGTCCTCGCCGCGCGAGAGGAGCAAGTACGGCGGCAAGCCCAGGTCAGTGGCAAAGCGCGCGAGCGATTCGCCGCGCACCAGTGCGGCGCGCAGGGACGTGAGGTCGCCTTCGCTCATTTCCGGATAACGCTGGTACAGAAACTCGGCGGCAACGAAATCCAGAATCGCGTCGCCGAGAAATTCGAGGCGTTCGTTGTCGAGGTAGGGCAGATCGGGATTTTCGTTCAGGTACGACCGATGCGTGAGCGCGCGCGTCAAGAGCGACTTGTCGCGGAAGGTAAAGCCGAGCGTGGATTCGAAATCGTTCAGGTCCATAGTGCACGGGTAGGCAGGTAAACCGGTACCCAGGTGGACACTGGTCTACTTGGATACCTGTTTACCTATCCCTCATATTTCTTGAAAATAATAATCGCGTTATGCCCGCCAAAGCCGAACGAATTGGACATCGCGACGCGCACGTCCTTCTGGCGCGCCTTGTTCGGCACGTAGTCGAGATCGCACACCGGATCGGGATACTCGTAGTTGATGGTTGGATGAATCCAGCCGGTTTCAATCGTCTTCACGGCAGCGATCGCTTCTACTGCGCCCGCTGCGCCGAGGAGATGCCCGATCATCGATTTGGTCGAGCTGATGGGAATCTTGTACGCGTGCTCGCCGAAGACTGTTTTGATCGCGGCGGTTTCTGCCGCGTCGTTCAACACTGTCGAGGTGCCATGCGCGTTGATGTAATCGATGTCTTCGGGTTTGAGATTCCCTTTTTGCAGCGCGCGTTTCATCGCCTTCGCCGCGCCCGCGCCGCCTTCCACCGGCGCGCTGATGTGGTACGCATCGTCATTCGCCGCGTACGCCGCGACCTCGGCGATGATTGTTGCGCCGCGCTTTTTGGCAGACTCGAGCGCCTCGAGGATCAACACGCCGCAGCCCTCGCCAAAGACAAAGCCATCCCGCTTGGCATCGAACGGACGCGAGGCGTGCTTCGGATCGTCGTTGTGCGAGGTGCTCATCGCCGTCGTGCGATGGAACGCGGCTAATCCGAACTCAGTGATCTGCGATTCGACGCCGCCGGTGATCATTGCGTCTGCGTCGCCGCGGCGGATGATTTCCAACGCTTCACCGATCGCGTTAGTGCCGGTCGCGCAGGCAGAGGAAATCGTAAAATTCGGTCCGCGCGCGCCGAACGAGATCGCGACCTGCCCGCTCGCCATGTTCGGAATCATATACGGTCCCGTGAAGGGACTGACGCGCATCGGACCTTTTTCCAAAAGCGTGTGGAAGCTCTGCTCGATGGTGACGAGACCGCCGATGCCCGAGCCGATCAGCACGCCGGTCATGTCCGTGTTGGATTCGTCGATCTTCAAGCCCGCTTGCTTGAGCGCCTGCGCGGCGCACGCGATGGAAAGTTGGATAAACCAATCCATGCGCCGCGCCTCTTTGTGGTCGATGTACACGGCATAGTCTTCAACATGGAAATCGTTGACCTGCGCGGCGATCTGAACTGCAAAACGCGAAGGATCGAAACGCGTGAGGCGGTCGATCGCGGAGGCGCCGGCAAGCAACCCAGCCCAGAACTTGTCCACCGTGTTACCGACCGGCGAGACGACGCCCGTTCCGGTCACAACGACGCGGCGAAATTGGTCCGACATGAGATGATTCCTCCCCAAGGTATCAGATTATCGACAAAAGCCACTCGAAGCTAGATAATCAAGATCGACGGAGTTTGGTCTGGCATTTGTCGTTGGCTGTCGGTTGTCTTGGCGATCACTTCGCCGATCACCCAAGCGGACGCGCCGCGTGATTTGAGCGCGCGTTCCAGCGCGTCGAGCTGCGCGGGTGGGACGGCGATGAGCAATCCGCCCGACGTTTGCGGATCGAAAAATATTTCGTAGAGTTCCGCGGACAAGGGTTTGATGAAGGCAACCTTGCCGTCCAGATACAATTTGTTGCGCCCCGCGCCGCCGGGGATTTGCTGTTGCCGCGCGTATTCCAGCGCGCCGTCGAGAATCGGGAGCGCTTCGGCGCGCAGCCGCAGCGCGACGCCGGACGCCTCGGCGATCTCGTACGCGTGGCCGAGCAAACCGTAGCCGGTGATGTCGGTCGCGCCCGTGATTCCGATTTGCTGCAGCGCCTGCGCCGCGCCGCGATTGAGCCGCGACATCCAGTCGATTGCGTTCTGCAAATCTGCGGCGGAGACAACGCCGTTCTTGCCGGCGGTTGTGATCAATCCGCTGCCCAGCGGCTTGGTCAGGACGAGCACATCGCCGACGCGCGCGCCATTTTTCTTGACGATGTGATCGGGATGGACGACGCCGGTGACCGACAGCCCGAACTTGGGCTCGTCGTCGGTGATCGTATGCCCGCCGGCAATCGCTCCGCCGGCTTCGGCAACTTTGTCCGCCGCGCCGCGCATTACCTCGCTCAGCAATTCCAGCGGCAGGTCGTCGCGCCACGCCGCGAGGTTGAGCGCGAAAAGTACCTCGCCGCCCATCGCGTACACGTCGCTCATCGCGTTCGCCGCGGTGATCGCGCCGAACGCGTACGCGTCGTCCACGACCGGCGGGAAGAAATCCAGCGTCTGAATGATCGCCGTGGTGTCGTTGACGCGATAGACCGCCGCGTCGTCCGGGTCGCTGAGACCGACGAGCAGCGCGGGAAAGTCTTTCGCCTGAAATCTATCGCTGAGTGGACGCAAAACTTGCGCCAATTCGGCTGCGCCGATTTTGGACGCTCAGCCCGCGCACGCGGCGTAGGA
>JBBIJS010000146.1:0-7295 GCA_037445855.1 Chloroflexota bacterium
GGTCGATGGGCTGAACGCGGTGGGCGCCAAGGGTCATTGGATCGGCGATGAGGCGCGCGCGGCGGGGTTGTCGAAAGAACAGGTTCTGTTCGCGGAAGGAAACGCGCCGGCGATTGAGGTGCTGCGGCAGGTGATGCGCGCGGGGGACATGATTCTGATCAAAGGATCGCGCGGGACGAAGATGGAGGAGATCGTCGCCGCGCTGGCGCGACCGGGCGAGAACGGCGTCCAGGAGGCGGACCCATGGCATGGCCGCTGACGCTCGGAGCCATTTCGTTTTTCCTCGCGGTGGTTTGGGGCGCGCCGTTGATTCATCTGCTAAAAGCGCAGCGGCTCGGCAAGCAGATTCGGATCGAAGAGCCGACCAAGCATCAAGAAAAAACCGGCACGCCGACGATGGGCGGCATTATGGTCATCGTGCCGGTCGTGCTGATCACTGCCGCGCTGAACATCGCCAGTCTGATCGGCAATACGCCCGGCGGCCGGTCGATTCTTATGCCGATGGGCTCGTTGCTCACGTTCGGCTTGCTGGGCGCAGTGGACGATTACGCCGGGATTCGCGGCGCGCGCAAGGGCAGCGGCATTCTGGGACGCTACAAATTTCTTTGGCAGACGGTGTTGGCGCTGCTCATCGCGCTCGTGCTGCGGTACGTCTTGGAACTCCACAGCGCGGCGATTCCGACGATCGCTCAGAAAATCGACATTGACCTGATCTACATTCCGGTCGCCGCGTTTTTTATCGTGGGCTTTTCGAACGCGGTGAATTTGACCGATGGGCTGGATAGTCTCGCGGGGTGGACGTCCGCGATCGCGTTCGCGTGTTACGGCGTGATCGCGTATTTGCAAGGGCAAGCGCCCTTGGTTGTTTTCTGCTTCACCGTGGTCGGCGCGCTGCTGGCGTTCCTGTGGTATAACGCGCACCCGGCGGAGCTCTTCATGGGAGACACGGGATCGCTCGCGCTCGGCGCGACGCTGGCGGTGGTGGCGCTGATGACCGGGCAGTGGCTGCTCCTGCCGCTTATCGGGCTGGTCTTCGTCGCCGAAACGCTGTCAGTCATTATCCAGGTCACCTATTTCAAGACGAGCGGCGGCAAACGCTTTTTCAAAATGGCGCCGCTGCATCTGCACTTTGAATTGCTCGGCTGGTCGGAGACGCAGGTCGTGCAGCGCTTCTGGCTTGCGGCGCTGCTGGCGGGGATGCTAGGGATTGCGCTGGCGCTGTTGTAAGTGAAGTAATCAGTATTCAGTGTCCAGTATTCAGTCAACTGTTCACTGAACACTGATTACCAAAGACTGAACTCCGGCAAAAAATGGTTTTGGCAAACAAGCGCGTTCTTGTTCTCGGACTCGGCGTTCACGGCGGCGGACTCGGCGTCGCACAGTGGCTGGTTAAGCAAGGCGCGCGCGTGACCGTGACTGACTTGAAGCGCGCGGACGAACTGCGACCGTCGCTGGACGCGCTGCGCGGATTACCGATCGAGTACGTCTTGGGCGAGCACCGCGAGCAGGATTTTGCGAACGCCGATCTCGTCGTCCGCAATCCGGGCGTGCCGCGCGAATCGCCTTGGCTAAAACTCGCACAGGCGCGCGGCGTCCCGATCGAGATGGAAATGTCGCTGTTCGTCGAGCGACTGCCGCGCGCCGCGGCGCAGGTGATCGGCATCACCGGCACCAAGGGCAAGACGACGACGACGCTGATGGTCGGCGCGATCGTCAAGCGCGCGAATCCAAAAGCCGTCGTCGCCGGCAACCTGCGCGTGAGCGCGCTCGAATTGCTCGAGCAGATCGATGCGGAGACGCCGGTCGTCCTGGAACTTTCGTCGTGGCAGCTCGAAGCGTTTGCGCCGCACCAGATCAGCCCGCACCTCGCGGCGATCACGAACATCTCTGCCGATCATTTGAACCGCTACCGCGACATCGACGATTACGCGGAAGCGAAGGCGGTCATCTTCCGCTCCCAGCAGCCCGGCGATTTCGTCGTGCTGAACTTTGACAACAAGATTCTGACTCGTCTCGCGCCGCGTGCGTTCGGCAAGGTGGTGTGGACGAGCGCCAAGCGCGCGCTGAACGAAGGCGCGTACCGCGATGGCAACGCGCTCGTGTGGCGCTGGGGCGGCGCGCGGCGGAAAATATTGGATGTCGGCGACCTGCGCGTGCCGGGCGCGCACAATATCGAAAACGCGCTGACTGCGATTGCGCTGGCATCGACCTGGGGCGCGACGTCGGAGCAGATCGCTGCCGCGCTCGCCGAATTTCGCGGCGTGGAGCATCGCCAAGAGTTCGTGCGCGAGCTGCGCGGCGTGCGGTACATCAACGATACGACGGCAACCGCGCCGGCGGCAGCGATTGCCGCGATCGAGACGTTTGCGCCGAGTGGGATCGTGCTGATCGCCGGCGGCGCAGACAAGGCGCTCGATTTTTCCGAGATGGCGCGCGTGATCGCGGCGACGGTGCGGCAAGTGGTTTTGCTTGAGGGAAGCGCGACCGATAAGCTGGCGAACGCGGTGCACGCGGCGGGCGCGCCGGAACTCATTGCCGGTCGATTCGACAACTTGACCGCCGCCGTCGAGCGCGCAGCGAGCATCGCGCGTACCGGTGAGGTGGTCCTGCTCTCGCCCGGCTGCGCGAGTTTCGGAATGTTCGCAAATGAATTTGAACGCGGCGAGCAATTCAAGAAGAGCGTGAATGATTTGTAGGGGCGCGGCATTCGCCGAATCTTGATTTTGTGCCAGGTTTGGTCGGTTTATACCAATCGTGATTTTAGTGAAGCCAGGTTTTGGCGAATGCCGCGCCCGAACGGTTTGCGACGAATTGGAAGGAGAAAAGTATGGCTGCCCAAGCACAACCCCGCACGCGCTGGCTCGAAGGCGTTCCGCGTTTTGATTATATCCTCTTTGGGATCGTCGCCGCGCTTTTGGTGATCGGTCTGATCATGGTCTGGAGCGTGACCTTCTCGCCGCGCGTCGACCTGGGATTGCCCGATCCGCAATCGTTCGCGGTCAAGCAGCTCGAGTACGCCGCGCTGGGTCTCGTCATCTTGTTCGTTCTGTCGCGTATCGATTATCGCGTCTGGGGCAAGCTGGCGATTCCGCTGATGGCGGCGACCATCCTCGCGCTCGTCGTTATCTTGTTCCTGCCGGACAGCAACGGCGCGCGCCGCTGGATCCTCAACGGTTCGTTTCAGCCGGCGGAAGCCGCCAAGTTCACGGTGATCATTTATATGGCGCGCTGGTTGTCGTCGAAGGGCGAAAAGCTGCGGCAGGTGACGTATGGCTTGCTGCCATTCGCGATTTTCGTCGGCGCTGTGACCGGCTTGATCATCCGGCAGCCGAACCTCAGCACCGCGATCATAATCGGTCTCTGCGCAATGGGAATGTTCTTCATCGCCGGCGCCGACCTGATTCAGTACCTGTTCTTGCTGATCGCGGGCGGCGTGACGGTTGCGCTGGTGATCGCCAATACGCCGTACCAATTCTCGCGCTGGACCACTTTTCTGCAGGATCCGTTTGTAAACCTGACCAAGGAGAATTATCAGATCGCCGAGACGCTGATCGCGTTGGGATCTGGCGGATTGACCGGACGCGGCGTCGGCGCCGGACTTGCCAAGTTCGGTTTCGTGCCTGCGCCGCACACGGACAGCATCTTTGCGCTGCTCGGCGAAGAGATGGGCTTGGTCGGCACGCTGGCGGTGTTGGCGCTCTACCTCGCGTTGGTGTACCGCGGGTTTCACATCGCGGCCAAAGCGACCGATCCGTTCGGGCAAGTGCTAGCGGCGGGTCTATCGTTCTGGTTGATCTTTCAAGCGTTTGTGAATATCGCCGTTGTCACCGCGACGATTCCATTCACCGGCGTGCCACTGCCCTTCATTTCATTTGGCGGTTCCGCACTGGTGTCCGCGCTCGCCGCAGTGGGAGTGCTGCTCAGCATCTCGCGCTACGAGAACGCGCCGAAGGTTGGAAATCCCCTTGAGGGGAAAACGAATGCGACTTTTGATTTCGGGTGGGGGAACGGGGGGACACGTGTATCCCGCGCTGACCGTCGCCGCAGCAATTCAGAGTCAGGCGTCCGCAAAGCGCGCGCGCGTTGAACTCCTTTACGTCGGTCGCGTCGAGAGCGTGGAAGCGCGGTTGGCGCAGCGCGCGCAGATTCCTTTCGAAGCGATTGAGACCGGGCAGGTGCGCGGGATGGCGCCGTGGATCGCGGCACGCAGTCTGTGGCGCGTGTATCGCAGCGTCGGACGCGTGCGCGCGATGATTCGCACAATTAAACCGGACGCGATCTTTGTGACGGGCGGGTACGTGAGCGCACCGGTGATTTGGGCTGGCGCGGCAGAGCATGTTCCAAGCGTGATCGATTTGCCGGACCTTGAGCCGGGTTGGGCGATCCGCGCCACCGCGCGGTGGGCGACGCGCGTTGCGGTATCATTTCCGGAAGTGGTGAAGCGTTTTCCGCGCGGCAAAGCCGTCGTCACCGGCTATCCGGTGCGTGCGGAATTCTTCCAGACCGATCAGACCCGTGCGCGGCAAACCTTGCGGCTCGATGCGACCGCGCGGACGCTCGCGTTCTTCGGTGGGAGCGCCGGCGCGCATCACATCAACCAAGCGGCAGTCGACCATCTGGCGGAACTCACGCCGCTGGCGCAGATCATTCACGTCACGGGTTGGAATGACGAAGCGTGGGTGAAGGAAGAGGTCGCGCGGCTGCCGGACAATTTACGCGCGCGCGTCCGCGTGTTCGGTTATCTGGACGACGAACTGCCGCAGGCGCTGGCGGCTGCCGATGTCGTCGTCGCCCGCGCGGGCGCGGCGACGCTCGGCGAGTTTCCGGCGCTCGGTCTGCCGGCGATTCTCGTGCCGGGTCCGTACGCCGGGATGCACCAGGAACGCAATGCCGATTTTCTGGTCGCGCGCGGCGCGGCGATCAAGCTAGACGATGCTGCGCTCGGCCGCGCCTTGATGCCGACGCTGAAGAATTTGTTTGACGCACCTGGAAAACTAAAGACAATGAGCGATGCGATGCGCGCGCTGGCGCAGCCGCGCGCGGCGGAGCGGATCGCCGCGTTGCTGCAAACGCTGACTGAGGCGCGCGAATGAAACCGCGCCGCGTCCATTTCGTCGGCATTGGCGGGATCGGGCTGTCCGCGATTGCGCGAGTGCTGCTGGCGCGCGGCGATCAGGTTTCCGGCTCGGACCTGCACGCGTCGCCGATCACGGACGAGTTGGTGAAGCAGGGCGCGAAGATTTTCATCGGGCAGCGCGCGGAAAATGTGGGCGAGGTCGATCTTGTTCTCGTCACGTCGGCGGCAGCGGACGACAATGCGGAGATTCTGGAAGCGCGGCGGCGCGGGATTCGTGTAGGGAAACGCTATGATTTCTTTCCCGAACTCACGGCGGGAAAAACAATCATCGCGATCGCAGGGACGCACGGCAAGACGACCACGACCGGGATGATCGCGCTGATTTTGGTTGACGCGGGACTTGACCCCGATGTGATTGTCGGCGGCGTTATTTCGGAACTGAACGGCAACGCGCGCGCGGGAAATGGAAAATATTTTGTCATCGAGGCGGACGAGTACGACCGCGCGTTCCTCGGACTGCGCCCGGAAATTGCCGTGGTGACGAGCATCGAGATGGATCACCCGGATATTTTTGCGGACGAGGATGACGTGGCGCAGGCGTTTCGTGAATTCATCGCCCTGGTTCCGCGCGATGGGCTGGTGGTTGGTTGCGGAGATGCGGAGCGAGTGACGCGCGAATTGAAACGCGCGGCAGCGCAGACCGCGCGCTACGGCTTCGATCCATCCAATGACTGGTGCGCGACCGATGAGCGCGCCAACGCGGAAGGCGGCAGCGCTTTCGCCGTAGAACGCGGCAGCCAGCGCGTCGGCGAGTTTTCGCTGCGGATTCCGGGCAAACACAACGTGTTGAACGCGCTCGCCGCGCTCGTCGTCGCCGACCGCGTGGGCATTCCCTTACGCCGCGCGGGCGAATCGCTGAGCCGGTTCCGCGGGGCGGCGCGGCGGTTCGAGGTCAAGGGCGAGTTTCGCGGCATCACCATCGTGGATGATTACGCGCATCACCCTTCCGAGATTCGCGCGACGCTCGCGGCGGCGCGGGTGCGCTTTCCGAATCGGAAAATCTGGGCGGTGTTTCAGCCGCATACGTATTCCCGCACGCGCGCGTTGGTGGACGATTTCGCGGCTGCGTTCGGCGACGCCGATCACGTTATCGTCACAGAGGTTTTCGCTGCACGCGAACGGGATGCGCTGGGCGTCAGCGGGAAGGAGATCGTCGAGCGGATGAGACAGCCGGACGCGCGGTTTATCGCGGCGTTGGACGCGGTCGCCGAGTTTCTGGCGCGGCAGTTGCGCGCGGGTGATGTCTTGATCACCCTGGGCGCGGGCGATGTCTACCGCGTGGGCGAGGCGATCAGGCGGTAGACGCGGGGAGAATAGACTATGGCTGAAGTATTTGGCATTCGGAGTTTGATCTACTGGTGGGGCTTGTTGACCGCGACCGTCTTTATCAAAGACTGGTTGCTGCAGCTGGCGGCTTTCTTGTTGAACCCCACCACATTCTCGGCGGACAAATTCCCATTCAATCTGTTGCCCGGCCTCAATTCATGGATCGATGGAGTGTCGCTCTACCTCCGCGACCGAATCCAGTTTGATCCCAAGCAGATCATTGCCGGCTCCGGCTCACTCGCCATCTACAACTGGATGGTGGCGGTTGCCCTCGGATTGATCCTGCTAGGCATTGCGATCACCCTGTACATTCGCGCGTTGAGCACGAGCTCATGGCTGGACGATTTTATCGCGCTCGCCGTGGTTTACATCGTCTTACGGATTGAAGGTCACATTGTCTCGTTGGCGGAACTGCCAATCCAGAATTGGTTCAGGGATTTTGTGGATAGTCCCGGCACGGCGTTCATCTTAATGCTGGCTTTGGTGATACTCCTCGTTTTCTTTGGCGAAGGGTTTCGCAGTCGGCGCGCGTTCTGGCGCGCGCTGCTCGAAGCCAGTCTCGTCGCGCTGTTCATGTTCCCAGCTGAGACGGCGGTGGTCTTTGGATACATTGTTCGCGCGCTTGCCCAATTTGGCGCAAGTCTGAGTGTGCCGGAAAACGCGCCGTTTGCGATTATCTGGGGGCTGGTGGGTATGGCTTTGGCTTTCTATCGCCTGACGGCTCCGGAGGCTGTAGGTGGAGCAGGACACTAGCGCGTGGATGAACGCCTGACGCGCTTGCGCGCGGATCTCGGCGCACGCGTGCGCGCCGCGGAGCCGCTGGCGCGGCGCA
>JBBIJS010000147.1:0-7272 GCA_037445855.1 Chloroflexota bacterium
CACGCGCACCAGCAGCACCGGCACGTCCGATCGCGACAGCACTTTCGGCGTGACGCTGCCCGCCCAGAACGCGTCGAGGTTGCCGCGTCCGTGCGTCGCCAGAACGATCAAATCCGCGCGCGCGCTTTCGGCGATCTTGAGAATGGACGACGCGGTGTCGCCGCGCACGACCGCCGCGGTCGCGCTGACGCCATCCGCGACCAAGCGCGCGGTCGTCTTTTGCAGATACTCGACCGCGCCGCGCTGCGCGAGGTCCAGCACGGCTGCCATCGTCGTCGGCAGCAACAAGCCCGTGCCGGCGCGTTCGGCGGAGAGCGTGCCGGACGTGGGCACCACCGTCATCAAATGCAGCGCGGCATTGCACGCGCGCGCCACCGCGACCGCGACCGGCAGCGCGGGTTCGTGGATCGGCGTGCTATCGAGCGGCACCAGGATTTTGCGGCACGCGAACGCGGGCGCGCCTTCCATCCGCGGACGGATAAACAAGAGCGGCGTCGTGGCGCGCTGAACCACCTGCTGCGCGATATTGCCGATCAACATATCGCGCAAACCGCTGCTGCCGTGTTCTGCCAGCACGATCATATCCGCGTTCAGTTCCGTGATATGCTCGATGATGCTGCGCGTGACATCGGTTTCCTTGACGGAATGGACATTGGTCTCGACCGAGAGGTTAGGGCGCGCGAGGCGCGCGGCGACATCGCTCAAATACGTGTGCGCCTCCTCCGCGGTCAGGAGATGCCGGTCGCCGTGAACGGTTGCGGGCGCGGCGTGTTCGACCGCGTGAAAGAGGATGAGCGCGGCGTGAAAACTTTCGGCAAGCGATTGGGCGGCGGGCAGGACCGCTTCCGCGAGGCGCGAGCCGTCGAGCGGCACAAGCAATCGTTTGAACATTTTTATCCTCCGCCCCCTAGGAACGTTTGGTACAGCAGGAAAAGATTGAGGAGGACGATCAGCGCCGCCACCGCGCTTGCCAGCAGCGTGGTCGTGCGGCTGTTGACGAGCACGCCCATAATATCTTTCCGCGCGGTGAACATCACCAGGGGGATCACCGCGAACGGCAAACCGAAACTGAGGACGACCTGGCTGAGGACGAGCGTGCGCGTCGGCTCCACCCCAATCGCAATGACGATGAGCGAGGGAATCATCGTCACGAGCCGGCGAATCCACGGCGGAATGTGCCGCCGCAAGAATCCCTGCATGATGACTTGGCCCGCCATCGTCCCGACGGTCGCGGACGATAGCCCGGACGCGAGGAGCGAAATCGCAAAGACCCAACTCGCCGCGCTGCCGAGCAGCGGCTCCAGCGTGCGGTACGCCTCTTCGATCGTTCCCACGTCTGTGTGCCCGGTGCTGAAAAAGGTCGATGCCGCCATCACGAGCATCGCGATGTTCACCATGCCGGCGACGCCCATCGCAATCGCCACGTCGAGCAATTCAAATCGATAGAGCCGGCGCAGTTGCTGCGGATCGCGCGTGACGATGCGTCCCTGCATCAGCGCGGAATGTAAAAAGATGACGTGCGGCATCACGGTCGCGCCGAGAATGCCGGCGGCGAGCAGGATGCTCTCCGTGCCGCTGAATTCCGGGATGATCGAGTGATAAGCGATCTGTCCCCAATTGGGCTGGACGATGAACGTCTCGACCACGTAACTCAACGCGATGATGCCGACAAACGCGGTGATGACCGCTTCGAGCGGACGAAAGCCGTAGCGTTCCAGTCCCAGGATGACGAAGGTGACGACGGCGGTGAGGATGCCGGCGACGAAGAGCGGGATGTGGAACAGCAGGTTGAAACCGATGGCTGCGCCGAGAAATTCCGCGAGGTCGGTCGCCATCGCGACGACTTCCATCAACAACCACAAGCCGACCACGACCCGGCGCGGGAAATGTTCGCGGCAGTGTTCGGCGAGGTTGCGCCCCGTCGCAATCCCCAGTTTGGCGGACAGCGATTGAACCAGCATTGCCATCAAGTTGCTGGCGACGATGACCCACACGAGCAGGTAACCGAACTGCGCGCCGCCTTGGATGTTCGTCGCAAAATTTCCCGGATCGACGTAGGCGATCGAGGCGATGAACGCGGGACCAAGGAACGGGAGGAGCCGCGCGAGCACGCCCTTGTTGCTGCGTCCTTCCAGCACTTCGGTCGCGGCGATGACCGTACCGGTGTCGGAGTTGATGACCGTCACGACGGGATCGAATGACTTGCTCATCGCTTCGATTATACGCGAGACGCGGGGAATGGCAAGCGTTCGCCACCGCTACCGCCAGCGTAAGGGCGCGGCATTCGCTCAACCCTGCTTTCATGAACGCGTGCTCGGTTTATACCAACCGTGCTTTCAATTAAAAATTGATGTGGCGAATGCCGCGCCCCTACGCAACGCCCGGCGAATGCCGCGCCTCTACGCGCACGTACTCAATCCGCTTTACTAAAACGCGCTTTGGCGTATAATACCCCCCGTGCCAACCAAACGTGATTACTATGAAATCCTCGGCGTGAGCCGCGATGCGGGCGACGACGAGATCAAGCGCGCGTTTCGCAAGCTCGCCAAACAATATCATCCCGACACGAATTCCGGCGATTCCGCGCTGGAAGAAAAATTCAAGGAAGTCGGCGAAGCGTACCAGATTCTCTCCGATCCGGAAAAGCGTCAGCTCTACGATCGCTACGGACACAATATGCCGCAGGGCGCTGGTTTTACCGGCGACTTTTCCGGCTTTGGCGACTTTGCGGACATCTTCGAAGAGTTTTTCGGCTTTGGCGCGCGCGGCGGCGCGCGGCGCGGTCCGCAAGCCGGCGCGCATCTCAAATATAATCTGACGCTGTCGTTCGAAGAAGCTGTCTTCGGCACGGAAAAAGTGTTGGAAATTCCGCGCCTGGAAACTTGCTCCACCTGTCACGGCAGCGGCGCGGAACCCGGCACGACGCCGGTGCGCTGTCCGCAATGCCAGGGCAGCGGTGAGGTGCGCCGCGCGCAGCAATCGATCCTGGGTCTGCCGGTGACGATGCGCGCCACGTGTCCGCGCTGCGGCGGCGAAGGCGAGCTCGTTGCGACGCCGTGCTCCACTTGCCGCGGGCAAAAGCGCGTGCAAGTCACGCGCAAGATCAACGTCCAGGTGCCGGCGGGCGTGGACGAGGGGACGCAAATTCGCCTGCCCGCCGAAGGCGAAGCCGGTACGCGCGGCGGACCGACCGGCAACCTCTACGTCGTCGTCAGCGTCAAGCGGCATCCGCTCTTCCAGCGCGACGGCATCGACCTGCATTTCGATTTGCCGATCAACATCGCGCAAGCCGCGCTCGGCGACGAGATCGACGTGCCGACGCTGAACGGCAACGTGACGATGACGATTCCGCCCGGCACGCAGCACGGGCAATCGTTCCGGCTGAAAGAGCATGGCGTGCCGCGCCTCCAGCGCAGCGGTCGCGGCGATATTATCGTCACCACGAAGTTGGTGGTGCCGCGCGAGTTGAACGAGAAGCAGAAAGAATTGCTCCGTGATCTGGCAATCACCATGGGCAAAGAGCCGGTCACGCGCGACAAGGGCGTGTTCGGCAAAGTCAAGGACAAATTCAAGTGATCCTGGGCGTCATTGCGCGCGCAGCGAAGCGATCCCCAAAGCGCTGCAGGAGATTGCTTCGTCGCAGACTGCGCTCCTCGCAATGACAGGTACGGTGCATGAATTGGATTGAACTGAGCGTCGCAACCGACGCGGAAGGCGCGGAAGCCGCTGCCGCGCTGCTCAATGAATATGTCAGCGGCGGCGCGGCGATCGAAGAGACACTGCTGGCGGAGTCAGGCGAAACTCTGGACCCGGCGCGGGCGTTTACCGTCCGCGCTTTTTTCTCACCGGACGATCGCGCGGGCGTCGCGCGCGCGGAACAGGCGCTGTGGCATCTCGCGCAGTTGCGGTCGATGAGCGATCCACGCACGCGCGAACTCGCCGAGGAAGATTGGGCGGAAGCGTGGAAAAAGCATTACACGATCCTACACATTGGCAAGTCGCTCGTCATCAAACCATCGTGGCTGGAGTACGCGCCGCAGCCGAATGAAATCATCGTCGAACTCGATCCGGGAATGGCGTTCGGCACCGGCTTGCATCCGACGACGCGGCTGTGCATGGTCGCGCTGGAAGAACGCGCGCAGCCCGGGATGCGGATGATCGATGTCGGCGCCGGCTCCGGCGTCCTTTCGATCACCGGCGCGAAGCTCGGCGCACGCGACATCCTCGCGCTCGACCTCGATCCAATCGCCGTAGAGACCGCCGCGCGCAATGTGGCGATCAATCACGCGGAAAACATCGTGCGCGTCGAACGCGGCAGCATCGACGCGCACAGCCACTGTAACCTTTTCGATCTTGCGTGCATCAATATATTAGCCGAAGTGATTTGCGAGCTTGCGCCCGCGGTCGCCTCGGCTTTGCGTCCCGGCGGCATCGTCATTGCGTCCGGCATTCTCGATTTCAAAGCGGATGATGTTGTCGATGCGTTGCGGGAAGTGGGAATCGAAACGATCGAGAAAAAGCAGGAAGAAGATTGGGTGACGCTGATTGGGATGAAAGGTTTGGGGGTTGGGTAGTTGGGGGGCTAGGTGGTTAGGTGGTTAGGTAGTTGGGTAGTTAGGTGGTTGGGCTGTCTGTCTAAAGACTGAATACTGAATACTGTCTCAGTACATCACAGATTTGAGGAGAAGGCGTTCTCTAACGCCGTCTACGTCACGGAAAATGCTTGTTTTTGACGCTGGCGCGCTAGAGAGCGCTGGCTCCTCACCGAATATGTGATGTACTGTGTCTCACTGTTCACTGGTTACTGGTCCCATGCATCGCTTCTTCGTTTCTCCGCAAGCCATCAAAGACAGCCGCGTTGCCCTGCGCGGCACGCTCGTGCATCAGATTCGCGACGTGCTGCGGATGCGCCCCGGCGACGAGATCGTTTTGCTCGATAATTCCGGTTTAGCGCACCGCGCCGAGCTTGTGACCATCGACCGCGATGTGGTGCGCGGGCGCGTGATCGAAAAATGGAAACTCGAGACCGAGCCGCAGACACGCCTCACGCTGTACCAGGGCTTGCTGAAGGGGCAGAAATTCGAGTGGGTGCTGCAAAAGGGAACCGAGATCGGGATCGTCGCGTTCGTGCCGGTGCTCGCGGCGCGCTGCGTGATCGGCACGGTGAATGACGTGAGCGACGCGCGCATCGAGCGGTGGGAAAAGATCATCGTCGAAGCCGCGGAGCAAGCCGGGCGCGCCGCGCTGCCACACCTGTCGAACGCGCTGTTATTTGCGCACGCGTGCGAGCAAGCCGGGCGCGGCGGGCTGGCGCTGATTCCGTGGGAAGGCGAACGTTCGCGCGGCTTGCGCGAAGCGCTGCAAGGCGTGCCGAAATCGCGCGAGATCGGTTTGTTCATTGGACCCGAAGGCGGATTCGCGGACGAGGAGATCGCGGCGGCGCAAGATCGCGGCGTGATCCCGGTTTCTTTGGGACCGCGCATTCTGCGCGCGGAGACGGCAGGGCTTGCCGCCGCGTCCGCGATCTTGTACGAGTTGGGAGATTTGGGATAGCGTGCCGGTAAACAAGAAAACAGGTAGATCGGCGCCGACTTGTCTGCTTGTCTCCCTGTTTGCTTGTCTCAGTACATCACAGATTTGGGCGAGGAGCCAGCGCTCTCTAGCGCGGCGGTGCCAAAACCAAGCGATTTCCGTGACATAGACGGCGTTGGAGAACGCCTTCTCCTCAAATCTGTGATGTACTGTGTCTACTTGGAGGAGTGATGGCGAAGACGACTCGCACCATCTACATTTGCCGAACGTGTCACCGCGTTGGAGCGCGCGCGCTGACATGCCATCCGGGCGCATCGGCGAAATGCGACGCCGGTGCGCCGGGCGATGAGCGCTCGATGCCGCTGTTCGACGCGCACGGGCATCTCGCCACACGCGCGCCCAAGTGGTGGGTGGAGGCGTGTTTCAAGTCAAAAGTGAAAAGGCAAAAGGAAAAAGCAAGCAAGTAAATAGGTAGACGGGTTTGTCACACTTGTCTACCCAAATACTTGGCTACGGAGTTAAATGACAATGGCTGAAAATCTAATCATCATTGGCTCGGGTCCATCGGGGTTGACGGCGGCGATCTACGGCGCGCGCGCGAACTTGTCGCCGCTCGTGTTCACCGGCCAGGAAATCGGCGGACAAATCGCGCTGACGGATGAAGTGGAGAACTATCCCGGTTTTCCGGAGGGCGTCACCGGTCCGGAACTGGTAGAACTGATGCAAAAGCAGGCGAAGAAGTTCGGCGCGCGCATCGAGATCGACGTGGTGGAACAGGTCGATCTGCAGCGGCATCCGTTCGTGCTCACGACGCAGAACGGCGCGACGTACGAAGCGAAAGCGCTCATCGTCGCGACCGGCGCGTCGCCGCGACGCTTGGGCGTGCCGGGCGAGCGCGAGATGACCGGGCGCGGCGTATCGTACTGCGCGACGTGCGACGGTTTCTTCTTCCGCGGCAAAGAGATCGCCATCGTCGGCGGCGGCGACAGCGCGCTGCAAGAAGGATTGTTCCTCACGCGCTTTGCGAGCAAGGTGCACGTCATCCACCGCCGCGACAGTCTGCGCGCGCAGCCGATCCTGCAAGACCGCGCGCGCGAAAATCCGAAGATGAATTTTGTGTGGAACTCGGTCGTGAAGGAAATCAAAGGCAACGGCAGCGTGCAGAAACTCGTGATCGAGAATACGAACACCGGCGCGGCGTCGGAATTGCCGGCGCAAGGCATCTTCGTCTACATCGGTCATCTTCCGAACACGCAATTATTCAAGGGTCAGTTGGAGATGAACGACGAGGGCTATTTGAAAGTAGACGAGTATCTACATACGAACGTCCCCGGCGTCTTCACCGCCGGCGAGTCGCACGATCATCATTTTCGGCAAGCGGTCGTCTCGGCGGGATTTGGCTGTATGGCGGAGATGGAAGCGGAAAAGTTCTTGGCGGAGTGGGAGCACGCGCACAAGGGCAAGTGAGCAGTAGGCAGTGGGACAGTAAACAGTGTTCAGCAGAGAGCGCTCGCTGTAGCGCTTTTGATGCGATATGAGGCGGATTGAACGGATTGGGTGTTCAGTCCGCCTTTTGGTTCACCTCGCCAGCGTCAGTTCCCAACTCGAAAACGAGATTAACCGCAAAGAGCGCAAAGAACGCAAAGAAACAAAAAATCTTTGCAACCTTGGCGCTCTTCGCGGTTCAAAATCTTTTGCGCAAACCTTTCAGCGCACAGGTTCTACGGACCCAGCGCCGCC
>JBBIJS010000148.1:0-7237 GCA_037445855.1 Chloroflexota bacterium
TATGCCTATGAAACATAACCTGCAAGATATTCCATTTTTCAGCGACCTGGACGAAAATGTTCTGGATGCTATTTCCCGACGCCTCCAGCGCGAGCACTATCACAAGAATGCGAACGTTTTTCTGGAGGACGCGCCGGGCGACTGTATGTACATCATCGAGAGCGGTCAGGTCAAGGTCATCTCCGAGAGCGAGGGGCGCGAGAAGGTTTTCGACTACCTGGGACCGGGAAACTTTTTCGGCGAAATGGCTCTGCTGCTCGGCGAAAAACGCTCGGCGACCGCGCGCGTGGTGATCGATGCGGATTTGCTCGTGCTGCGCAAGCAAGACCTGGAAGAGTTGCTGAGTCAACATCCGAGCATCGCGGTGATGATGACGCGCGAGCTGGGGCGGCGGTTGGGGCGCTCCAACAAGGAACAGGGAGCGAAAGAGGAATTCAATCTCGTCGCGGTGATGGGAAACTCTACCACGCTCGCGCGGTATCTCGCCCAGGTGACCGGCGAGGAAGTGTGCCTGTTCGATCTGGGCGGCTTGGCGAATGTAACGCTCTATCCCGGCACCCTGGCGCAAGCCGGCGTGGCGCTGGTGCGCGATGCCCCACCGCTGGGTCCCGAAGATTTGCCGGAACGCCTCGGCAATCTCGTGGGACAATACTACTGGGTGTTGCTCTGCATCGCCCCGTACGAAACGCCGCTGACGCTCAAGGCGATGGAACTGGCGGACGTTACCGTTCAGATCGGCGCGGAGGAACAAACGTGGACCCGCGAAATAGCGGCGAAGGGTTTCTGGCGGTGCGACGAGAGCGACAAGTCCATTCAGCGGATGTCGCGTCGGATCTCGCAGCGGCTGGTGGGTCTGGCGCTCTCGAGCGGCAACGCGCGCGGCATGGCGCACATCGGCGTGCTCAAGGTGCTGGAAGAAGAGAGCATTCCGATCGACATGATCGCGGCAACCAGCGCCGGCGCCGTCTTTGGATCGCTGTACGCCGCGGGGCGTTCCATCCCGGAGCTGATCGATTTCGCGGTCAACGTGCGACGCCAGTACAGTTTCTTTACCGGCTTTCGGTACTGGGATTTCCGCCTGCCCCCGCGCTCGGGCTTGATCAAAGGCAACATGGTCTTGGGTTATTTTCGCAAATGGTTGTCCGACAAAACCTTTGACGATTTGTCCATGCCGCTTTATATCGTTGCGACCGATCTGATTTCGGGCGAAGAAGTAGTCTTCGATCGCGGCTCCGTCGCGGAAGCAGTGCGCGCGAGCATGAGTGTGATCGGCATCCTGGAGCCGGCGAACATTTCAGGTCGTTTCTTGATCGACGGTGGTTCTGTGAATCCAGTGCCCACGCAATTGCTGACAGACAAGGGGATCAGCATCATCCTCGCTAGCAATGTGATTCCCAGTCTGGAAGATCGCATCCACCGCCGCGATCTCCGGCGCGAGGGACGCCTGCCGAACGTCGTAGGCATTCTTTCGGGCGCGATGGAGATTATGGAGAGCGAGATCATCAAAACGCGGATGGGTCCCGTGGATATCTTGATTCAGCCGGACGTGGCGCGCTATGGCACGCTCGAGTACGAAAAGGTGCACGAGCTGATCCGCCGCGGCGAGGAGGCGGCGCACAACCAGGTTGCCGCCATCAAACAATTGCTTGCGCCGCGCCCGCGCAAGTTGCTGCGCGGTTGACGACCTATGGTTCAAGCACCGTTGCCGCGCGAAAAAACCGTCCCGGAGTTGGAGCAGCAGATCGCACATCTCGAACAGCGCATCGCCGCGCTGGAAGCGCTCCAGGAAATGGCGACGACGCTGACGTCCGAGCTGCGGCTCGACCGTCTGCTCGCCCTGATCCTCTCGTGCGCGGTGGACGTGATGAAAGCCGAAGCCGGTTCGTTGTTGCTGCACGATCCGCGCACCAACGAATTGGTGTTTGAGGTGGTGCACGGCGGCGGCGGCAAATCGCTGCGCCAGAAACGGATCCGTGTCGATCAAGGTCTCGCCGGCTGGGTCTTTACCCAGCGCAAGCCCACCATCGTGCATGATCCGGAAACCGACGAGCGGCACCTCGCCAAGTTCGATGCCCGCACGCGCTTCCAGACGACCTCGCTGGTCGCTGCGCCGCTCGTCCACAAGAACACCGCGATCGGCGTCATCGAAGTTCTCAACAAGAAATCGGGCGAGAGCTTTAACGTTGACGATCAGGGATTGCTAGTCGCGTTCGCCGCGCAGTCGGCGGTCGTGATCGAAAACGCGCGGTTGTACCAGCAAGTCGTGGCGGAGCGCGACCGGATTCTTGCGGTCGAAGAACAAGTGCGCCGCGGACTGGCGCGCGAATTGCACGACGGACCCTCGCAAATTCTCTCCGCGATCATTATGGGCTTGCGCTTTTTCCGGCAGGTGATGCTGCGCGAGCCGGCGCGGATGGATCAGGAGCTGGTGGAACTGGAGCGGCAAGCCAACCTCGCGCTCCACCAGGTGCGCGATATGTTGTTTGATCTGCGCCCCGTCGCGCTGGAGACGCAGGGCTTGGCGGCGGCGCTGCAGGTGTACGTCGAACGGCAGAGCGAGAGCAAGCAGCTTAAATTCCATCTGGAGACGCAGTCGTTCGCCGCGCGCTTTTCGCCCAAGGTCGAAGCGGCGGTCTTTTCCATCGTTCAGGAGGCGGTCGTCAATGCGGAGAAGCACGCGCAGGCGAAGAATATTTGGATCGGGCTGCGCCCGACGGACGGCAAGCTCGTCCTCGTCGTTCAGGATGACGGGCGCGGGTTCGATCTGGCGCAGGTCGAGGAAGCGTACGCGCAGCGCGGCAACCTGGGTCTGTTGAATATGAAAGAGCGCGCGGAGATTGCGCACGCCAAATTGGCGATAGAATCCAAGCCGCGCGGAGGGACCACCGTCACCTTGACGCTCGACCTGGACGAGTCAACCCGTTAGAGATGAATAGTCGCAGAAACCGAAGGGGGTTTGGAGCGCGTCGCCAGCCCCCTTTTTCTCTTCTCCTCGCATCGCTCGCCGCCGCCTTTGCGCTGGCGGTCTTCGCCGCGCTCCCGGCGCGCGCCCAGGCGCCCGCGTCCGTTTTCGTCCCCATCGCGCTCGCCCCGGTTCAAGCCGATACGCCGATCGAACTCGTCGCGCTCACGCTGGACGCCGAGATCAGCGAGAGCGGTGGTCACACGCTGATCTCCGGCAACTCCACCTTCAAACTCCACAACACGGATCGCTTGAACGATTTGCAAGTGCCGGTCGGATTCCCGGGTTGGGCGGGCGATCCCTACGCGTTCGATCCCGCGCAATTGTCGTCGTTCGCCGTCAGCGTGGATGGTCAAAAGGTCAAGACGCTCAACCCCACGCGCGCAGATTTGAAAATTGGCAGTGTGGTGCGGACGGTGGACTGGTACACCTTCACGCTGACGATTGCGGGCGACGAAAAGAAAACGGTGCGCGTGGATTTCGAACAAGACCTGGGCGACAGCGCGCTGCCGCGCTTTGTCTACGGCATGGCGCCCGCCGTCGATTGGAAAGGCAGCATCGGCAGCGCGCGGCTCACGCTGCGCTTCCCGGAGACGACGACGCTAGACCAACTCGTCGCCGCCGATCCACTCAACCCAACCTTCGACGGCACGAGCGTGACCTGGCTTTTCCTCAGTCACGAGCCGCCGGCGAATCCGTCGCTGATGTTCCTCCGCCCGTCGCTGTGGGATGATTTGAACGCCAAGCGCCGCGCGGCGCAGCAGAACGCGAACGATGCGAACGCGCGCGCGGCGCTCGGCGCTGTGCTGCGCCAACTCGCGCTGATCGATTCGCCGCGCCGCGATAGCTTTTACGCGCAAGCCGTCGCGGAATTGGAAACCGCGACGCGTCTCGATCCGAATCAGCGCGCGGCGCGGCAGGCGTTGGCGACGCTGTACGAGGCGCGCGCCGGACCGGCCGCCGGACCGCGTCAGCCGGCGTACGTCGCGCTTGCCGCCGCGCAATGGGAGCCGCTCTCGGCTGATCCGAACGCGCGCAAGCAACTGGCGGAAGATTATTTCTACCTCGGACTGGACGCGCAGACGCGCCAGCAGTTTGCGGACGCGCAGACTTTTTTCGATCAAGCGCAAGCGCGCGCGCCCGGCGGCGCGGGACCGCTCTTCACGCCGGAGCGACTCGCCGCGCAGGGGCGCGCGCTGAACCTCGCGTGGGCGCGCGCGCTGATCGATCAGAACGATGCGGCGTCCGCGCGTGACAAGGCGCGCGCCGCGCTGGGCGACAAGTTCATGGCATCGTTCAGCCCGCCGCCATTTTACGTTTCACGCGCACAGGTCAGCATGTCGGCTAATTCACGGGAGATGATTTTCACGCTTGCGCCGTACGCCGCGTCGCCGGCGGAAATGCAGAACGCGCTGAGTGGGATCGCCGCGCCGCTGCGCGCCGCGGGCGCGGACGTTTCGTTCGATGCTTCCTCGCTCCGCATCACCGTCCCATTTAGCGACCCTGCGGCGTTGATCGATCAACTCGGCGCGTTGACCCACGCGCTGCCGGCTTCGGCAGAATGGTCGCTGCCGCGCGCGGTTTTCTCGCCCGCCGCCATTGAATGGGTTGACGCGGACGCGGCGCTGACGCACGGCACGCGCTATAGCGAGGCGGTTGATCTAGCCGCGGCGTGCGGCGCGTTAACCGCGCAGATCGACGCCGTGTCGCAGAATCTGACGCCGCTCGACAACGCGGCGGCGAGCGATGACGCGGCGCAGTTGAAACGCGCGCTGCTGAGTTACGCGCAGCGCGGCTGGCAAGCTGCGCTGGCGCAGAGCGGCGTGATCTATCGCGTGGGGTCGAACGAAACGCGCGTAGAGCCGTGCGCGGCGCGCGCGGTGACAATTGCGTCATCGACATTTCTGCCGCTGCGCGTCGCGCTCATCGTCGCGGTGATTGAAATTGTGGGGATTGGGATTCTAGTGGCGCGGTGGCGAGGAAAGAAGCAGAGGCGCAAAGGGGCGGAGGAGCAGGGGAGATAACGATCATCCTCCTCTGCACCCACGCTCTCTGCGCCCTTGAAATTCAAAACACGCGACAGGCGAGACCTTTCAGGTACTCCGATTCCGGGAACGAAAGCAAGATCGGATGATCCGGCGCTTGGAGCAATTTCGCAATGATCTGCGCGTCGCGCTTGGCATCCCGCGCCGCCTCGAAGACAACCTTCTGAAATAATTCCGCGCTCACTTGCCCCGAACACGAGAATGTTATCAGCGTTCCGCCCGGCTTGAGCAGCTTGAACGCGAGCAGATTGATGTCCTTGTAACCGCGCAAGCCGGACTGGAGCTGCGACTGCGCATGGACGAACTTGGGTGGATCCAGAATGATCGCGTCGAACGACCGGGCTTGGTCGCGATAACGCCGCAGCATCTGGAACGCATCAGCTTCCGTAAACTCACCGCGCGCTTCACAACCGTTCAGCCGCATATTTTCGCGCGCGCGGTTCAGCGCGTCGCGTGACGCGTCGAGGTTGACGACGCGCGCGTCCGCGGTTGCCGCGCCTGCGTACACCGCGAACGCGCCGGTGTAGCAGAAGACGTTGAGGACGCTGACCTCTCCCCCAGCCCCTCTCCTGAGAGGAGAGGAGAAAAGCAAATCCGCGATGCGCCGCCGATTCTCGCGCTGATCGAGATAAAAGCCGGTCTTGTGCCCGCGCTGGATTTCCACCAAGAAACGCAGATTGTTCTCGCGGATTTCAATCACTTCCGGCGGCTCCGCGCCACGCAAAACGCCGACCGCTGGCGATAGCCCTTCCTTCTCGCGCACGTCAACGTCGCTTCGCTCGTAAATGCCGCGCGGCTCCAGCAGTTCCTGCGTCAGTTCAACAATTTCGGCTTTCCATTTCTCGATCCCCAGCGTTAGAAACTGCATTACGACAAAATCCGCGTAACGGTCCACGATCAAGCCCGGCAGCAGATCGCTCTCGGCGTTGACGAGGCGATACGCGTTCGTCGCCGCGCGGTCGATCAGCGCGTCGCGCGCGGCGATGGCGCGCTCCAGCCGCGCGCGCAGGAACGCGCGATCGATCGCTTCATCGTTCCACGTCCACACGCGCGCGGTGATCTGCGAGCGCGCGTTGTAATAGCCGCGCGCGATCCAGCGCTCCGCCGCGTCGAAGATATCGATCGTAGCGCCATCGTGCGCGTCGTCGGCGCGTGCAATCGCGCCGGAGAAGATCCAGGGATGGCGCGCGAGGACCGGTTTTTCTTTGCCGCGCTTGAGGGTGATACGTGGATTCATGGCAGCCAGATGCGGGACGCGGATTGACGCGGATGCACGCTGATAAAAAGGCAATCCGCGTTAATCCGCATCCTATCTACACCCATAGTTTCAGCGCCGTGGGGATCACGCGGAACGTTGCCGGACCTTCGCCGATCAATTCGCCGTCCGCCTCGATCAACATCCGCTGCTTCGATTCGACCACGACTGTCGCGCCGCGATATTCGGAAACCTTCGGATGCGTGAGGTGCGTGCCGTTGTAAATTTTGGGCGTGTTCATCAGGACTTCTGCTACCGTGAAATCGCCCAGCACGATCACGTCGAGTTTGCCATCGTCGAACGTCGCGTTCGGTCCCACGCGCATCCCGCCGCCGAAGTACTGCCCGTTGCACGCGATGACGGAGTTCATTCGACCGCGCATCGTCTGGTCGTCAACCTTGAGCGTCACGTCCTTGTTGTGGTAACTGAAAATCGTCGTCACGAGCGTCGTAAGGTACGGGATCGTTCCGCCGGCGCGCTTGCCGCCGCGCTCGGTGCGCTCGATCACCTCGCCGTCGAATCCCATGCCGACGACGTTTGCGAAATAGCGGTGCATCTCTTTGCCGTCCGCGCGGTACACGATCTCGCCGAGGTCGATCGCGCGCGCTTCCGTCGCGTGCGCGAGATGCCGCGCGGCGGCGAGCGGATCGCGCGGCAAGCCGGCGGTGCGGACGAAATCCGCGCCGGTGCCGCTCGTGATGACGCCGAGCGCCGCGTGCGGATTGACGGCTTTGCCGTCCGCGATTATCCCGTTGACGACTTCGTTCAGCGTACCGTCGCCGCCGACCGCGACGATGAGATCGTAGCCGGCGTCAAGCGCCGCGCGCGCGAGCTCGGTCGCGTGCCCGCGGCGTTCGGTGAGCGCGAACGCGTACTCGAAATTCTCCGCGCGTAGGATCTGCTGAATCGCGCTCCAGCGTTTCGCCATCGTGCCGTGCGCTGCCATCGGGTTGACGATGAGGTAGGGTTTCATGT
>JBBIJS010000149.1:0-7230 GCA_037445855.1 Chloroflexota bacterium
CTAGGTTTGGCGAATGCCTCGCCCCTACGACGACGCGGCATCACCTGAACGGTTATCATCTGTGTTCATCAACACCCCATCCCGCCGGAGTTGCTATGCAAACCCTCTTCGTCGTTTCGCACACGCACTGGGATCGCGAGTGGTACGCGCCGTTCCAGATTTTCCGATTGCGGCTGGTCAAGTGTATCGACCGGCTGCTGGATATTTTCGCGACCGATCCCGGTTACAAATACTTTCTGCTCGACGGGCAAACGATCGTGCTCGAAGACTATCTCGAGGTGCAGCCCGACCGCGCGCAGACGCTGCGCGAGTACGTCCGCGCGGGTCGGCTCACCATCGGTCCGTGGTACGTCCTGCCGGATGAATTTCTCGTCAGCGGCGAGGCGCTCATCCGCAACCTACTGCGCGGCACGCGCAGCGCGCGGGCTTTCGGCAGCGTCATGCCGATCGGCTACCTGCCCGATCCGTTTGGGCACATCAGCCAGATGCCGCAGATTCTGCGCGGCTTTGGTTTTGACGCCGCGGCATTCCGTCGCGGACTCGCCGACGAGCCGACCGAAGTGTGGTGGGACGCGCCGGACGGCACACGCGTCTTGGCGTGTTATTTGCGCGACGGTTACGATAACGCCGCGTGGCTCAAGCACGACGACGCCGGTTTCGTCGCGGGCATCCAGACGCTGCGCGACTCGCTCGCGCCGTTCGCCTCAACCGAGAATATCCTGTTGATGAACGGGACCGATCACATGGAACCGTGGCAAGACCTGCCGCGCCTGCTGAACGTCGCCCGCTCCCAGATTGCCGACGCCAATATCGTTCACGCGTCGCTGCCGATGTACGTCAACGCGGTGCACGCCGAAATCGCGCGGCGCGAATTGAAACTTCAGGTCGCATCCGGCGAGTTGCGCAACCCCAAGCGGCATCACCTCCTGCCGGGCGTCGCATCGACGCGGATGTGGATCAAGCAGCGCAACGCGCACGCACAGATGCTGCTGGAGAAATGGGCGGAGCCGTTCGCCGCGTTCGCCGCGCTGCAAGTTGGACAGCGCAGCATCCAATCTCTAACTTCCAGTCTCCAATCTCCAATCAACACCGCCTGGAAATATCTCCTCCAAAATCATCCGCACGATTCGATCTGCGGCTGCGGCATCGATCAAGTGCACGCGGAGATGTCGCCGCGCTTTGACTGGTGCGAGCAAATCGCGGGGCAGGTCATCGAGGAGAGTCTGGCAGCGATCGCCGCAGCGGTCGACACGCGCGCGTACCCGGACAGCGTGCCGATCATCGTGTTCAATCCGGTCGCGGGACCGCGCACGGATGCTGTCACCGCCCACATCGAGATGTCGGACGCCCCAGAGGATTTGGTACTGTTGGACGACGCGGGCAATGCGCTGCCGTACCAGATTCGGAGCCAGCGCGCTCAATCGTCCGCGAAATTCGAGATCGAGTTCGTCGCGCGCGAGGTGCCGGCTTTCGGCTATCGCGCGTTTTACGCTCTACGTCTCACGCCTCACGCTTCGCGTCGCCCGCCAACCGCCGCTCGCCCCACGCCACTCGCCATCGAAAACGAATTCTTCCTTGTTGAGCCGAGCCGCGACGTTGGCACGCTGACCATCACCGACAAGATGACCGGCACGCTCTATCGCGGCGTGAATCATTTTGTCGATGGCGGCGACCGCGGCGATCTCTACAACTACTGCCCGCCGGAGAACGATACGCTCGTCGCACAGCCGAGCGCGCCGCCGCGCATTGAAATCGAACGCGGCGCGGCGCGGCAATCGCTCCGCATCGCGCTGAGCTATCGGCTGCCCGAAAAGTTGTCCGACGCCCGTTCGGCGCGCGCGACGGAAACCGTGGACGAGAACATCGTTACGACGGTCGCGCTGTACCCCGGCGTCCGCCGCATCGACTTGCGCACCGAAATCGACAACCGCGCGTGCGATCATCGCCTGCGCGTGGAATTTCCCGCGCCCCTCGTCACGAGCTATGCGAATGTGGAGCAGGCATTCGATGTCGTCCAGCGCGCGCTCGCGGTGCCGCACGATACCGCGAACTGGATCGAGCAGCCACGCCCCGAAGCGCCGATGCAAAGTTTCGTTTCGATTGACGACGGAACAGCCGGCTTGACGCTGGCAACGCGCGGGCTGCCGGAGTACGAAGCGCGCTGCGACCCTGGTGGCACGACACTCGCGTTGACACTGCTGCGCTGCACCGGCTGGCTGTCGCGCGCTGACCTATCGACACGCTCGCAGCACGCGGGACCCGCGATTGAAACGCCGGGCGCGCAAGAAATCGGCGCGCATCTCTTCGAATACGCGCTCATACCGGGAAATTGGCGCGACGCGTTTGCTGAAGCGCACGCGTTCGTCGCGCCGCTGCGCGCGGTCGCGACCAACGCGCACGGCGGCGCGCTTTCGCCGAGCGCGAGCTTTATCGAAGCATCGCCGCGCGAGTTCGTCCTCAGCGCGATCGAGCCATCCGAACGCGGCGACGGCTTGATCGTGCGCGGTTACAATATCGGCGCGGAAGCAATTGACGCGCGGATCGAGGTGGGGCGAGATTTCGCCGGCGCGGCGCGGCTGAATTTGAACGCGGACGAGATCGCGCCCCTCGAATTGCAAGAAGGGCGCGCGATCGCGCTGCGCGTCAGAGCAAAAGAAATCGTGACGCTTGAGTTTAGGGCGTAATCAAAAACCTTCCAGATCGGCTTGACCTGGAAGGTTTGACTTAGCAATACATTTTGCGCGCTTCAAGGAGCAACGCGTCCACTTCTTCCGCGGCTTGGGCGCTCGACACGCCCTCCGCGGCAGCCCATTCCTGGCACAGATGCTCGTGCGCTTTGCGGAGCGATTGAGCGTCCGCGCCGCCCAGCGGCTTCGTCCAACCGCGCGCGGTCAGATCGCGCACCAATTCGCACAGCGCCTTGAACGAGCCGTGCTTCGTGCGCTTGATCAATTCCAGTCGCCGTTTCGCGTGATCTTTATCGAGCTGGAGCGGGCGGCGCTTGAGCACTTCACGGCACGCGTTGAGATCGAGTTTGGCGGTCAATCGGCGCAGCCCGATGGCTTCGTAGGTTTCAGCGGGAACCCACACGGTCGTCTTCAGCGTGCTGACTTCGTAGTACAGACGCGCCTCCGCGCCGGTGAAGAGCTTCTTGTCCATCCGCACGATGCGTCCCACGCCATACACCGGATGCACGACCGAATCTCCAATTTTAAATTCCATCTGCCGCCTTCTTGAATGAAAAGCCGCCAGCCCATAAAAGGGTCTGGCGGCAACTTGCCTACTCAAATCCCATTACACAACCAACGGCATTATACCACAGTTTTGCTTTTCGCGCCGTCGCGCGGGTGAATCGGGTTTTGTTTTTGAAACCCTGCCCCGAGGTGAACTACACCCGGCGAATCACTGTGGCGACGCCGACCATACGATGCCGCTCGCACTGCACTGCCCCAATTTGCCCAGACTCACGCCTTCGGCTTTCAGCGTTCCTTCGATGCGGTCAGCCGCGACCGCGTTGCCGGTGATTACGTAATTCGCGTTGGTGTATGTGAACGCGCCCGAAGTGAGCGCGACTGTCTCGGTGACTCCAACTGTCTCGGTCACATTGGAGGCGCGGGTGCCGCACGTCGCGTGATAGGTCACTTGGATGCCATTGATGAGCGCGTTTCCACCCTCGCCCACCATGAAAGAAATCGAGAAATTATCTCCGCCCGCGCCGCTCCAAGCGCCGGCTTTGACAGTCGCCACCAGCGGCTGATTTCGAATCGGAGCGCTCGTCGCTTTCGGCGCTGCCGTTGCGAGAGGCGCGGTTGTCGGCAACGCGGTAGGCGTCGCCGGCGCACAAGCCGCGAGCAATGCGAATGCGACGAGAGCAGTCTGGCTGAGTTTCATCAAGGGTGGCCCCTTTTTTCTCATGCTATTTCTCCTGCCGGCTCGTAATAAAGCAGAACATTTCCTGAACGAAACGTCCGTGTGTTTACCAATTTCAAACGCAGACTATCCTGGATGCCTTTGAACAAAGGTCTCCCCTTGCCTAACACCACCGGATTCACCATGATCCGATATTCATCGATCGAGCCGGCTTGCGTCAACGCGGATGCCAAATCGGCGCTCCCGAAGAGAAGCATGTCCTTGCCGGGCTGCTGCTTTAGTTTCGAGATTTCCTCCACGCTATTGTCTTTGACGAGCCGCGTGTTATTCCAGTCGGCTCTTTGCAGCGTTCTGGAAAACACAATTTTTGACATCCCATTCATTTTGCCGGCGACGGTTGGATCGTCCGCCATTGCCGCCGGGGTGGGCCAATAACTTGCCATCATTTGATACGTCACGCGTCCAAACAAAAGGGTATCCGCCGAATCCAACTGAGCGATGGCAAACTCATTGAATTCCTCGTCCACGTTGTGCCAGTCCAGCTCTCCGTTGGGTCCGGCAAAGAAACCATCGAGGGTCACCATATTGAATAGAATGAGTTTTCTCATTTCATCCGCCTTGCAGCGATTGTAGCACTTTCAAGCGCGCGGGTCAATGGGGATTTTTATTTTATCCCGGCAATCTCCCACAAAATAATCTCCGGCGGACACAGGAACCGCACGCGCGGCGCGCCCTTGCCTTCCATCCCAATCCCGCGCGTCACGTAAAGCGTCATGCCGCCGATGTGCCGCCGTCCAATTTCCAATCGCTTGCCGTACAGCGACGAGGTGTACAGCGCGCCGAAGAACGGCAGCCGCACCTGCCCGCCATGCGTGTGCCCGGACAGTTGGAGATCGATTCCCACGCGCGCCGCGTCCGGCGCGAGGTCGGGCGAATGGTAGAGCAGGATCGTCAATCGATCCGCGCTGCCGTCCCGCAGCGCGCGCAGCCGCGGCGCGTCAATGTGCGGACGATGCGTGCAGGTGATGCCGATCAGGTCAATCGGCTGACCCTGATGATCGAATGTGACCTTTTCGTTCTTGAGCCAGCGGATGTTCAAGCCCTCCAGCAGTGGCGCGACGACGCGCGGTTGATCGACTGGCGGACTGCCGCTGACCGCGAACACACCGAGCGGCGCACTCAGTTCGCGCAGGATCGCGCGCGCGTGCTCCCACGCAACCGGGTCGTCGATGTTCGAGAGATTGAGAAAATCGCCGGAGAAGAGGATCACGTCCGGCGCGATCGAGTTGACCATCGCGACCAGCTGCCTTTCGCGCGCCGTGACGCGCTCGACGTGCAGATCGCCGAGATGCAAGACGCGCAGCGGCGGCGCGGCAGCAAGCTTGGGCGACCGAAGCGTTTGCGTCGTCAGTCGGATATGATGCGGCTCGATCCAGAACGCGTAGACGACGAGCGCGCTGCCGAACACTTGCGCGAGCCACATCCACGGCAGGGGCAACAGCGCGGCAGGAATCAATCGCAAGATCGCCAGCAGCAGCGTCGGCGGCTGCGCAGGACCAAACGATTTGCCGGCGCGCGGCAGCAGCGCGATCAGAATCCAATCGGCGAAGAAAAACAGCGCCAAGCCAAAGGCACGCGGCAGATCGACGCGCATCACGATCAGTGCGAGCACAATCAGAAAGAACGCCACAACCGGCGCGGGCAGGCGATCGACGGCATCGGCGAAACGGACGAGCCAATCGAAAGTGCTGGTCTTGGTGCCCGGAAAACTCCGGCGTTGAGAAAAATCGTTAGGTGTCATAGACGAAGATTATACCGTATCATCGTAGAGTAGACAAAAAAATTCACTTGGCGTAATATGCGGTCGTCGTACAATAAATCAAATCGGAAGTCGCTGTAGTGAATCTTTTTGCTCGCGTCACTTGCTGGGAATCAAGCCAATGCCTTGTGCGGATTGCGGCAAGCGCGCTCGTCCTCGCCATCAGCGGATGCGTTGCCGCGCCGACGCCAACCGCGCCGCCGCTCACTCCTACCAACACCATCGCGCCTAGCACGCCGTCACCCACTACTCCGCCTCGTACGCCAACCCCAATCGCCACGTCAACGCCGGCTTTGCCGGCAACGGACTGGACGACGTACCACCTCGACAACACGCGCACCGGCTATTTGCCCAATCTACCCGACCCCGCGCGGCTGACTCTAGCGTGGAACACCGCGCTGGATGGCGCGGTGTACGCCGAGCCGTTGGTCGTCGACGGGCGCGTGATTGTCGCGACTGAAAACAACACGCTGTATTCGCTGAGCGCGCAGACCGGACAGATCGAATGGAGCACTCACATCGGCGAGCCGGTGCCGCGCGCCGCGCTTCCGTGCGGCAACATCGATCCGCTGGGAATCACCAGCACGCCGGTGTACGATCCTTCCAGCGGTCTCGTCTTCACCGTCGCCGAAGTCACCGGACCAGCGCACGTACTCGTCGGAGTCGATGCGCGCACGGGCGCAGTGCGCGTGCGTCGTTCCGCCGACCCGGCGGGGATGGCGCCGTTGGCGCAGCAACAGCGCGCCGCGCTCGCGCTGTCCCAGGGAATGGTCTATATCGGCTACGGCGGTCTCTTTGGCGATTGCGGCAACTATCACGGCTGGGTTGTCGCCGCGCGGACGGATGGAAGCGGCGCGCTGCTCGCGTTTCAAATGCCGACGCAACGCGAAGGCGGCATCTGGGCAGCCGCGGGTCCGTCCATCGATTCCGCCGGTCAAATCTATGTTTCCACCGGCAATGGTTCTGAGGTTATCGGAAACTGGGACCACAGCGATTCAGTGCTGCGGTTGTCGCCGACGCTGCAATTGGAGGATGGCTTTGCGCCCGACCAGTGGCGGCAGGACAATCTGACCGATGCCGACCTCGGTTCGCTTGCTCCAGTGCTAATGCCGAATGGTTTGATCTTCATCGCGGGCAAAGCCGGCATCGGTTATCTATTGCGTTCGGCGGCGCTGGGAGGGATCGGCGGGCAAGTCCTGGCGAGACCGGTCTGTCACGCGTACGGTGGCGCGGCGATTGTCGGCGCGACTGCCTTCATTCCCTGCAACGAAGGCGTGCAGCAAATTCAGGTTGAACCTGGCGCAGGTCTGACGCTGGGCTGGCGCGCGGACGGCATTCCCGGTTCGCCCGTCGTCGGCGGGCGCACGGTCTACAGTCTCGATCGCGGCGGCACACTTTACGCGCTCGACATCGCAACCGGCAAAGCGCGCGCCGCGCTGCCAGTTGGCGCAACCTCGCGCTTTGCCACACCAACCTTGTTCCAAAACCGCGTATTCATCGGGACGATGACCGGCGTGGCGGCAGTCACGGCGTCGGAGTGA
>JBBIJS010000150.1:0-5933 GCA_037445855.1 Chloroflexota bacterium
ATTTCAGGTGGGTCGATATCGAGCAGGACGATGCCGGGCGCGCGTTCGTCGAAAAAATCAATCACGGCAAGCGTATCATCCCGACGATTGTTTTCGAGGACGGTACGTTTCTGGTCGAGCCGTCGAACGCGGAGCTGGCGAAGAAGCTGGGATTGCAAACGCAGGCGCGCATGAAGTTCTACGATCTGATCATCGTGGGCGGAGGACCGGCGGCGCTGACTGCGGGAATTTACGCCGCGCGTGAGGGCATCGAGACGCTGTTGATCGAACGCTCCACGCTCGGCGGTCAGGCGAGTATCACCGAGGGGCTGGAGAATTTTCCCGGCTTCCCGGAAGGAATCACCGGCGCGGAATTTGCCGAGCGCATCGTCAAGCAGGCACGCAAGTTTGACGTGGAGATCTTGCAGGCGCAGGAAGTGGACCAGGTGAGCGTCACGGATGAATATCGCGTCGCGCATACGACAGACGGCAGCGAGTACTGCGCGAAGGTGGTGTTGATCGCGACCGGCGCGGACTATCGGCGGCTGAACGTGAAAGGCGAGGACGATTTTATCGGCGCGGGCATTCATTTCTGCGCGACGTGCGATGGTCCGTTCTACAAAGGCGCGGCGCAACTCGTCGTCATCGGCGGCGGCAACAGCGCGGTCGAAGAAGGCATCTTCCTGACCAAGTTTGCAAAGAAGGTGACGCTGCTCGTGCGCGGCAAGGAGTTGACCGCGAGCAAGGTCGCACGCGACAAGATTGCCGAGATGTCGAACATGGAAGTAAGATACAACACGCAAGTGGAGGAATTTCGCGGCGACGGCAAACTGAGCGCCGTGGTGACGAAGAACATCGCGACCGGCGCGGTCGAAGAGCTGTATCCGGCGGCGGTGTTCGTCTTCATCGGCTTGAATCCAAACGTCTCGCTCGTGAAGAACGTGGTGGCGCTCGATCCGTACGGTTACATCGTGACGGGGCACGACCTGGTACACCACGCGGATCGCCCGGCGCGTATGCCGCTGGCGATGGAGACCAGCGTGCCGGGCATCTTCGCCGCCGGCGACGTGCGTGCGGGATCGACCAAGCAGGTGGCGAGCGCGGTTGGCGAAGGCGCGAGTGCGGCGATTTCGATACGGGAGTATTTGAAGACGGAGTAGGACGCGGATAAACGCGGATGGATGCTATTCGTGTAGTTCTAATTCCCGCACGCGTTTCCGCAACCCATCCAAACCGAGCCCAAACAACTCTGGCGGATATTCTTTTTCACAGTCAGCGCAATGCGCGGAAACGATGTAACTCTCTTCAAGCGGCTCACTCTGGCTCCACGCATCGCTGACATCTGCCGAGTCGAATGTTTGCCTGACCAATTCGAACGACTCGATTTCAAACTCCGTTCCGTGACATACATCGCAACGCAGGATCATTCCGTTCTCCCTCCTCAAGGTGCGACGCGCCGCGCAAGCGCATTGCACCTTGTTTGATTTTTCGGCAAGAATATCGTAAGATGTTCTCGCACAATTCTAGCCCAAACCGAATCCCGTGGCAATCTCGTCCTATCTGTGTTCATCTGCGTTCATCAGTGTCCAATCTCAGAGGTAACCCATGCCCCGTGACCTTCCCCTCGGCAACGGAACGTTGCTGATCAATTTCGATAGCACGTACCAATTGCGCGATTTCTACTACCCACACGTCGGCAAGGAAAATCATTCGACGGGCGGACCGTTCCGTTTTGGCGTGTGGGTGGAAGGTAACTTCCGCTGGATCACCGACGACAAATGGTCGCGCGCGCTCAATTACGAACACGATACGCTCGTCACGCGCGTGACGCTCGCGCACCCCGACCTTGCGCTGCAACTCGTCTGCACCGACGCGGTCGATTTTCACGAGAACCTGTACCTCCGCCGGATCGACGTGACGAATAACGCGCCGCGCGCGCGCCAGGCGCGGTTGTTCTTCTCGCACGACTTTCACATCTCGGAGAATGAAGTCGGCGACACGGCGTATTATGAACCGCAACGCCGCGCGGTGCTGCACTATAAAGGACCGCGCTGGTTTCTCATCAACGGTTGGAGCGAGGGCACTGAGCCGCACATCAACCAATGGGCGACCGGGCTGAAAGAGATTCAGGGGCGCGAGGGTACGTGGCGGGACGCGGAAGACGGTCAACTCAGCGGCAATCCCATCGCGCAAGGGTCGGTCGATTCGACCATCGCGCTGCACGTCGACCTGAACGCCGGCGAGACCAAGACCGCGTACTATTGGATCTGCGTCGGCGATGATTTCCAAACGGTGACGCGCATCAATCGCATCGTCCGCGAACGCGAGCCGCAATTATTCATCGACCGCGCGGCGGCGTATTGGCGGCTGTGGGTCAACAAGGAAGAGTACGATTTTGCCGACGTGCCGAATGAAATCATCGCTGAATTCAAGCAATCGCTGCTGATCCTGCGGACGCAGATCGACAACGGCGGCGCGATCATCGCGGCGAACGACACCGACATCGCGAGTCTTGTGCGTGACACGTACTCGTACGTGTGGCCCCGCGACGGGGCGCTCGTCGCGTACGCCCTGGGGCTTGCCGATCAGCAAGACCTGGCGCAGCAGTTTTTCAATTTCTGCGTGAACGTCATTACGACCGAAGGTTTTTTCCTCCACAAGTACAATCCGGACGGCTCGCTCGCCAGCTCGTGGCACCCGTGGTTTGAAAACGGGCAGAAGGAGTTGCCGATTCAAGAGGACGAGACCGGCTTGGTCCTCTGGTCGCTCTGGGAGCACTTTGACAAATTCCGCGACGTCGAATTTATCAAGCGGCTGTACCGCCCGCTGGTCATCGCGGCGGCGGATTGGATGACCGGCTATCGCGATCCTAAAACCAAGTTGCCGCAACCGAGCTGGGATTTGTGGGAGGAACGCCGCGGCGTGCACGCGTTCACGCTGGCGGCGGTGTGGGCGGGGCTGGATGCCGCCGCGAATTTCGCGGAAGCGTTTGGGGATGATCCTGCGGCGCTCAAGTATCGCACGGTTGCCGACGAGATCAAAGCCGCGACCGATCAATACTTGTGGCAGCCAAACGCGAATCGTTTTGTCCGCCGCCTCAGCCCGCGCCCGGACGGTGGCTACGACATCGATTGGACGATTGACTCGGCGGTCAGCGCGTTGTCTCAATTCGGGATGTACGCGCCGGACGACCCGCGCATCGTCGCGACGATGAATAATCTGCGCGAGCGGTTGTGGGTGAAATCGAATGTCGGCGGCGTCGCGCGGTACGAAAACGATTACTATCACCAGGTCAGCCAGGACGTGGCGAACGTGCCGGGCAATCCGTGGTTCATCTGCACGCTGTGGCTCGCCGCGTGGCATATCGCCGCCGCGAAAAGCGCGGACGAGCTCAAGCCGGCGCTGGAAATCTTTCATTGGGTCGCGCAGCACGCGCTGCCGAGCGGCGTGCTCGCCGAGCAAGTCCATCCGTACACCGACGCGCCGTTGAGCGTCTCGCCGCTGACGTGGAGCCACGCCGCGTTCGTGACGACGGTGCTCGAGTACCTCGACAAGCGCTCGGAACTCGACTTGTGCCCGACGTGCGGCAACCCGCGCTACTCGCGCGAACTAGGCAAGCTGCGCGATGAGCACTTGCACCACCGGCACTTTCAGGAACGCGCAGACCACGCGTGAGGTGCCGCGTCAAGGAGGACGCCATGTCTCGCCTCTCATTCCGCTTCGCGTTTGTGATCGGTCTGATCGCCTTGATCGGGTGCAGCCCGGCGGCAACGCCATCGCCGGCGGCGTCGCCGATCCCTCAAATTACTTTTCTGCCTGCCAGCACGAATGCGCCGATAGCCGCGCCCACGGATAGGCCGCCGCCATCGCTCACCGCGACGCTCGTGTTACCGCCAGCGCCAACACTCAAAGTGACACCGACGCGCACGCCGACGCTTCCCGCCGGGACGATGCGCGTGAAACTCTTTTTCGTTGCGCTGAACGATAACGGCGCCGCCGGCAAGAAGATCGGCTGCGGCGACAGCATCGTCGCGGTCGATCGATTCATTCCGATCACGCTCGCGCCGCTCACCGCCGCGCTGCGGGATTTATTTTCCCTGACCGACCGCAACTATGGACAGTCGGGGCTTTACAACGCGTTGTATCAATCGAAATTGAAAATCGATAGCATCGCGATTGTGAATCGTAAAGCGATGATCTATCTGTCCGGTTCGCTCGCGCTGAATGGCGTGTGCGATAATCCACGCGTCCAGGCGCAGCTGGAACCGATCGCGCTGCAATTCTCGACGGTGAGTTCCGTCGCGATATTTCTGAATGGTATTCCGCTCCAGCAAGCGCTGTCGGAAAAAGGTGGTTAGCCGATGAGCAGTCTGATGCCGCTCGAACTCGTCCGGAAAGTCGATCATTTGCTGTTGGAGCCGCAGCTCGCGCGGCAGGAGATCGAAGCCGGCTGTCAGATTGCGACGCGGCTGGATTGCTACGCCGTAATCGTCAAGCCGCATTACATCGAACTCGCGCGCAAGGCGCTGAAGGACACGCGCGTCAAAGTCGTATCGGTCGTTGGCTTTCCGCACGGCGGTTCGGCCACCGCGACCAAGATGTTCGAGACGCAGGATGTGTTGCAGCGCGGCGCGGACGAGGTCGAAATGGTCATCAACCTCGGCGCGCTGCGCGACGGCGAAGACCTCGTCGTGAAGAACGATATCGTGTCCGTGGTCAAGGTCGCGCGCGGCCATCCGATTACGGTGATTTTGGAAACGTGCTTTTTAACCGACGAGGAAAAAACGCGCGGCGGCAAGATCGCCGAGATCGCCGGCGCGGAGTGCATCAAGACCGGGACTGATTTTGGTACCAAGAGTGTGACCGTAACGGACGTGCGGCTCTTGCGCGCGGCAAGCCCGGCTTTGAAACTGATTGCCGCCGGTGGAATCGCGACGCGCCACGCCGCGCAGCAAATGATCGAGGCGGGCGCGGCGCGGATCGCAACCCGGTTTACGGAGAAGATTGCCGCGTAAGGGTGAGCCATTCGCAAAGCGTAGGGGTGAGGCATTCGCCAGCGCTTACTGGAAATGAAACCAGGGTTGGTATATACCAATCACAATTTTTGTGAATGTGGGGTTGAGCGAATGCCTCACCCCGACCGCGCGTCCCGACATTGCAAATTCCCTGAACATCTGCTATCCTTCGCGCAATGAGTCTCCAGGACAAGGCGATTCGCCTGGGTCATCCCTCGTACGTCTGGCGCTTTGGTCAGGACCGGCGCCTGGATTTGATTCGCCGGTATGTGCGCTTCGACGGCGCGCACATGCTCGACATCGGCTGCGGCATCGGCGCTTACGTCGACAAATTCCGTTCGCTCGGCGCACACGCGTTCGGCGTCGATGTGGATGCGGATAAACTTGCGGAAGCGGCTCGCACCAAACGCTTGCAGTTGCTCGCCGCGTCCGTCTCTGAAGCGCTCCCTTTCCCCGACAATTATTTCGATGCCGTCGTGCTGCACGAAGTGATCGAGCACGTCGCGGACGACGATCAAACCATTCACGAGGCGTGCCGCGTGGTGCGCCGCAATGGGCGCGTCATCATCTTCGCGCCGAATCGCCTCTATCCGTTCGAGACGCACGGCGCGTTCTTTGGCAAGCGCTATGTCTTCGGCAACATCCCACTGATCGGCTGGCTGCCCGACTCGCTCCGTAACCAGTTCGCGCCGCACGTGCGCGCGTACCGCGCGCGTGACATTCCCGCGCTGTTTGCGAACATGGACGGCACGCTGCTGGCGCACACGCAAATCTATCCCGGGTACGACAAGATCGCGCGGCGCAGCGCGCGGCTGGCGCGAATCTTGCGCGGCGTGACGTATTTTCTGGAAGCGACGCCGCTGCGCGCGTTCGGGCTGTCGCATTTCGCGGTGTGGAAGAAGGGGAGCAGGCAGTCGGCTGTCAGCCGGAACGCGTAGG
>JBBIJS010000150.1:6033-7203 GCA_037445855.1 Chloroflexota bacterium
GCAAACATGGCTTTCAAATTGTCCGGCTCGCCTACGCTCGAACAACACGCCGAGAATTTGATTCATCTTTTCGTGCGCGACGCGAATGGCGTCCCGCTGCCGAATGTGCGCGTCAAGGTCTGGGCGGGTCAACCCCCCGCCGGTGCGCCGGCGTACTGGAATGATGATGCGCCGTTTCGTCCGACGAGCGCCGCGGGAATGTTGGAATTCATCACGCTGACGGGAGCGATGCCGGACGACCGCGACTATTGGATGCAAGTCCTCGACAACACGGGCGCGACGCAAAGCGATCCAGTTCAATTTCACTTTCCGCGCGGCAGCACGCTTTGGATTACGGCAACACTGACGCAGGCAGGCAGCCCTATCGCCGCGCCGGTTCCCATCGGCACAGTTCCGAACGCGAACCTCGACCCGCGCCTCGCGGCGATGCACGTGACCGTCCAGCCGGTGAATGTGAGCGCGGGACAAGCGTACTGGAAGATCATCGATGCCAAATTCCAAGACGAGTCCGAAGCCGGCGGGAATCACAACGTGTACTACACCACGCTCGACGAGAACGGCGCGCCGGCTCCCGGCATTCCGATTCAAATGGACTGGCAGGGGCGCGATCCGAATGATGTCCCCGCGCAGGTCTATACCGACGGCAACGGCAGCGCGAATTCCGCGATGTACCACGGCGCTACCGGCTGGCGACCCGACGACGGAGCGGGTCCCTATACCGCGTGGATCGGCGATCCGGATTTGCGCGGCACGAACGCGACGGGCGTTCCCGGCGAACGGCTCGTCGGCGCCGGGCTGCCGATGAATCGCCATGTCAATTTCATTGCGACGTGGCGTAAGGTTCACGCGGGATCGCCGCCTCCCGCGCCGCCCGCGACGGTGGAGCAGGCAGTAATCGCCGGCGCCCAAAAGTTCACGTGGATGCCGATCAATACCGATGGCGCGCTGTACAAATTCGCGCGGGCAAATAATCTGGGCTATCCGCAGACGGACGAGTTCGAGTTCGCGTATGGCAGCGACACTTTTGTTGGGCAGGTCTACAACGGCGGCATCGTTTACGTGAAGAAGGGCGATTGGGGTAACGTCAAGTGGGTGAAAAAGCCGTAAGGACCGTTTTCAGTATTCAGAATTCAGTTGGGAGCGTTCGCAATGACGCTCCCGATTTCGTTT
>JBBIJS010000151.1:0-7188 GCA_037445855.1 Chloroflexota bacterium
CCCCCCGCGGCGTATGGTGATGAACCTGGGGTCCCGCTTCTTTGGTAATATCATTTTACCTTTTGATGAATTAGACTCTAGCGGTTACCATCTGGGTCTCGGATGACGGAAACTGATCCGCCAATTGTGCAAAGCGCAGGCAATGCACATCACCAGGTCCGAGAATCCGTCCTTGGTATTGCGCAACACCTCTTTCACAATCCGGCGCCGTTTGATACTGGCAATCCCATGTTCCACGCGGATCCGCACGCTGGAAATCAGACGGTTGAAAAACAAATCCGCCACACCCAGGTCTTTGCCCTTCGGCTTCTTCTGGGGTTGGAGCGTGAGAACGCCGGGTGGCGCATAACCTTGAAATCCAGTATCTTGGTCTAGCGTGGCATGGGGCGGATACTGAATCGCTTCCGTGTCCGCGATTTTCTGGTCGTGGGTTTTGCCACAATAGGTCTGGCTCAGATCATCCACGCGCTCGGTGTGTTCGTTGATCAGAATCACGTTCTTGTCGGTAGGGGTCTTTTTTTCCCACTATACGCCGCACGCTGTTTTTCAGGGTTTTTCGGGCGTTGGCGACGCCGTTCCGTGCCGTCAAGGATCAAGTCGGTCGGAACATCGGGGGTTACTCCGCTCGTTGCAAAGGCACCCGCATCGCGTTCGGGCATCTGTTTCACGCGGGTCAAACTGTGCTCGAGAATCGGCAGTAACCGATGAATCCATTCGTTGGTTTGGGCTTGGCTCATGTCGAACTGGAGTCCATGTGCCGTTTGGAGCGGATACGTTTTCTGATAGATCAGAATGAAGCGCAATTGATCCGCCGGTGTTGCGAGACGCGGTTTGTTTCCGCCTCCCGCCTTCCGCTGCCTGGGTTGACCGGCACGCGTGTAAGTCGGGGAGACCCGCTTCGCAGATTCTTCGACGAACACAGGCAACAACGCCTCAAACTCGGCTACGGTCAAGCTCGTCATGCTGAGAAATCGGCGGGGATTCTTTTTCAAAGTGGCATAAGTTATCATGCCCCGCAGTATACACTATTTCCGATAAAGTCTAATCAAAGTCCTAGGAGTTTGTCGGAGAACCCCGTAGCATAGCCGCTTGTCGGCGTTCTCGCCGCAAAATCACGGACGCCCACGAGGGGCTATGCTACCACTCCGACAACCTGCTAGAACTATTGCTTATACGGAAGGATTCCGTATAATATGCCATACCGGGATGTTAAGCGGATCTTTTCCGCTCAATTGCTTTTGTCTGGAAGACAGTATAAGCCAAGACACCTGGCTGTCAAGACCCTTCTGGGAAAAAACCATGGAACAACATCCTTGTCCGTTGGATTGATAATGTCCGACATCTTTTACGACATCGAAACCAAAGAACTGCTCGACCAGAACGCGACCGACCCGGACGCGGCGATCCGCGCGCTGCATATGTCCGTCGGCGCGACGTGGTGCGAATGTCACAGCGAGCAATTCTTCCACAATACCGGCGAACTCGCCGAACACCTGCTGCTGCACGAGCGCATCGTCGGCTTTAGCATCAAACACTTTGACAACGCGGTCATTGCGTGGTCACCCGAGCGCCCCGTACGCGAATCGTTCGATCCGGTCACCGGCAAGCACAAGATCGACAAGCCGCTGCCGGACGCGCCCGAGGACTTGAAGAAAATGCTGGACGCGCGGAGCTTCGACTTGCTCGCCGACCTGGAAGCGCGGCTCGGACATCGCGTCAGTCTCGCCGCGCTCGCGGAAGGATCGCTGGGCAAGCAGAAGATGGCGAGCGGTCCGCAAGCCGTCGTGTGGAATCGGCTTGCCGCCACGCTGCGTGACCGCTGGCCCTACGCGCTCACCGATGTGGGCGATCAGGAAGGCGCGCAGCGCGTCAACGAACTCGGTCGCTGGTTTCAAGAGCGGCTCGAACAATACTGCATGGCGGATGCGCTCCTCGTCAAGAAACTTTTCGAGTACGGCATCGCCAACAAGCGCGTCGCGTACATCGATTTTGAAGGCGCGCGGCGCGTCGTCAAGGTGCAATGGCGGTGATTGGGTTGTTAGGGGGTTGGGTTGTTTGGAAAATCCTCCTGGTGCGACGACTCTCTCGAACCACCTAACCATCGAACCACCTAACCACCAAACTAATTTGCTAAAACCGTCTGACTGGATTAGAATACCTTTTGCACTTCTTTGTCGATACACACTCCATCGGAGTCCTCATGCCCCAGCCGCGTTCAGCGTCGTTCGCCGCCCTGCCGCTTGAAACATTCCTCGACGAACTCGCGTCCGTCAAGCCCGTCCCCGGCGGCGGCAGCGTCGCCGCGCTGAGCGGCGCATTCGCCGCGTCGCTCGTCGCGATGGTCTGCCGCTTGACCGTCGACAAAAAGGGCTATGAAATGGTCGGCGATGAATTACGATCGATCCTCCCGCGTGCCGAAGCATTGCAGCGCGAACTCCGCGATCTCGTTCAAGCCGATGCGGACGCGTACGCGCGCGTGATGGAGGCGTACCAGCTCCCCAAAGAGACCGATGCGGCAAAGACCGCGCGCGTCCGCGCGATCCAGGACGCGCTCAAAGCCGCGTCGGACATACCGCTGCGCGTCGCGGAACGCTGCGGCGACGTGCTCGCGCTCGCGCGCCTCGTCGCGGAAAAAGGCAATCAGAATGCTGCGAGCGATGCCGGCGTGGGTGCGCTGATGGCAGAGGCGGGCTTGCGCGGCGCGGCGTTGAACGTGTCGATCAACCTCAATTCGATCAAAGACGAGCCATACGTCCGCGCGCTGCGCGCGCGCGTGGCGGAACTGATCGCGCAGGCAGACCAGAGCCGGATCGAAATTCTGCGCGTCGTCGAAGGGAGAATGTGAGCGCAAATGCCTTCCGATCTTGAAATCGCCCAGTCCGCGGAAATCAAACCCATCGCCGAGGTCGCCGCCGCGATGGGCTTGTCCGAGGAAGACGTCGACCTGTATCGGAAATTCAAGGCGAAGATATCGCTCGGCGTCTTGCAGAAATTTGCAGACCGCCCGAATGGCAAGTACGTCGTCGTCACATCGATCACGCCGACGCCGCTCGGCGAAGGCAAGACGACGACGACGGTTGGCATCGGCATGGCGCTGAACCGGCTCAGACATCGCGCGGCGATTTGTTTGCGCCAGCCCTCGCTCGGTCCAGTCTTTGGAACGCGCGGCGGCGCGACCGGCAGCGGCCATTCGCAAGTGCTGCCGATGGAAGACATCAACTTGCATCTCACCGGCGATACGCACGCGGTCGCGCTCGCGCACAATTTGCTCGCGGCGTTTATCGACAACAGTCTGTTCTACGATAACCCGCTCGACATCGATCCGTATACCATTGCGTGGCCCCGCGTCGTCGATCTCTACGACCGCGCGCTGCGCAACGTGAATATCGGCTTGGGCGGAATCGATGGCGGCATCCCGCGCGAGAGTTCCTTCGAGATCGCGGTCGCGAGTGAGGTGATGGCGATCCTGGCGCTCAGCACTTCTTTTCAGGACTTGCGCACACGGCTCGGACACATCGTCGTCGGCATGACGCGCGGCGGCAAGCCCGTCACGGCGGAAGACCTCCAGTGCGCCGGCGCGATGGCGGTGCTCGTCCGCGAAGCGCTCAAGCCCAACCTGCTTCAGACGATCGAGCACACGCCGGCATTCATTCACACCGCGCCGTTCGGCAACATCGCGCACGGCAACAATTCCATTCTCGCCGATCAGATCGCGCTGAAGCTGAACGATTACGTTGTCACCGAATCCGGCTTTGGCTCCGACCTCGGCATGGAGAAATTTTTCAATATCAAGTGCCGCTATTCGGGGCTGACGCCCAATGCGGTCGTCATCGTCGCGACGATTCGCGCGCTCAAGATGCACGGCGGGGTCGGACTATTCGCGGCGGGCAAGCCGATGCCGGCAGAGTTGCTCAAAGCAGACGTCAGCGCGGTCGAGCGCGGCTGCCAGAACCTGGTCAAGCACATTGAGAACGCGTTGCTCTTCGGCGTTCCCGTCGTCGTCGCGATCAATCATTTCGATACGGACACCGATCGCGAGATCGCGCTGGTCGAGCGCGTCGCGCGCGATTCCGGCGCGGAGGGCGCGTTCGTCTCGAACGTCCATGCGCGCGGCGGTGCGGGCGGCATCTCGCTCGCGGAAGCCGTCGTGCATGCGTGCGACAAGCCATCGCAATTCAAGTTTCTGTACGCGCTCGATCTGCCGATCAAGGACAAGATCGAACGGATCGCGGAGAAAATTTACGGCGCGGCGGGCGTTCAGTATTTGCCCGAAGCCGAGCGCAAAATCCAGTTGTACACCGAGCTGGGTTTCGACAAATTGCCCATCTCGATGGCGAAGACACACCTCTCGCTATCGCACGACGAGAAACTGAAAGGACGACCGCGCCGCTTTCGGATGCCGATCCGCGACGTGCGCGCGGCGGTCGGCGCGGGGTATCTCACCGCGATTTGCGGCGATCTGCGGACGATGCCCGCCCTGCCGCGCGTCCCCGCCGGCACGCGGATGGATGTGGACGAGAACGGAAGAATTGTAGGACTCGCCTAGACCTATGGATGTTAGGAAAATGATTTAGAAACCGAGGAGTGAGCGCTCTCTTGCGCGAACGGCGTTACTCTGGCATGACTGTGGCGCATTTCACCACAGCCACGTTCCCGTCAGGGCAAGTGGAGAACGCCTGCTCCTCCATTCACTGGGCGATTTTCTAGAAGCAAACCTTAACGTCTATAAATTGCGGCTCCCAATCCGCAATCTGAAATCTACAATCTGAAATCTAACATGAGGTTCCCATGTTCTTCGATCTGCTGCACTTTGGAGCCGGAGCGCAAGCCATTCACTATTTTACTTTTTGCCTCGCCGCGATTCTGGGAACGATCCAGGGCGTCGCACTCCGTTACCGCCGCGCCGATTTGCTCTGGGTCGACGGCTACCTCGGTTACACACTCAGCGCGCTGACCATTGCCGGTAGTTTTGTTTGGTTCTTTCTCACCGATCAAGAAATCTTCATCCCCGGCCTTGCCGGCGGCGAGTTGTTCACGCTGTTTGTGGTCGCATTCGTCACCGCGGCGCCGCTCACGCGGCTCGTCGCGTTCTTCGCGGCGCGCGGGCGCGCGCTCGCTCTTGCGCCAACCCACGCAGCGCGCGAGAAGGAGCCGCTGGCATGAACCTCGATCTCTGGCTCTTCCACGCGCTCAACGATTTCGTCGGAACCGTGCCGCTCATCGACTGGCTGACGCGCGCGCTCGTCAACGACTATGCCGTGCCGACCGCGATGTCGCTTGCCGCCGTCGCGCTGTGGTTCGCCGGCGCAACGCCGGAAGAGCGCACGAACAATCAGCGCGCGGTGGTTTTCATCGCGCTGGCGATTCTTTTCTGCAACGCACTCATCAAGGATTTGTCGTACGTCTATTTTCGCCCGCGCCCCTTTGCGACCGAAACGGTGAAATTGCTTTTCTATCGCCCATCCGTTTCGTCGTTTCCGAGCATCCCCATCGAAGTCGCGTTTTGCTTCGCCGCCGGCGCGTGGTACGCCAGCCCGCGCCTCGGCAAATGGCTGGGCATTCTCGGCGCGCTCTACGCGCTCGCGCGCGTCTACGCCGGCGTGCACTTTCCCAGCGACGTGCTCGCCGGCGCGCTGATTGGCGTAGCGATGGTGTACATCGTCGTGCGACTCGATTTCGTCTTTGTGCCGCTCGCCGATTTCGCCATCGGTATCGCGCGGCGGTTGCAGTACGCGTGAAAACCTGACGGAAGACTAACGACGAAGGACGGAGGACGGATGCAAACCGTTCCGTCGTCCGTCATCCGTCCTCGGTCTGCAAGGAGCAACTCAAATGACCTCTCAACGCATCATCACAACGCCACCCGGACCGAAAGCCAAAACGGTTCTCGAACGCGACGCCAAGGTTCTATCGAAATCGTACGCGCGCGATTATCCATTTGTAATGGAGCACGGCAAAGGCGCAGAAGTGTGGGACGTGGACGGCAATCGGTACATCGATTTTTCCGCCGGCATCGCGGTCAACTCGACCGGGCACAGCCATCCGGAAGTCGTCAAAGCGATTCAGGCGCAAGCCGAAAAGTATATCCACATCTCGTCGGATTACTATCACGAACTGATGGTGCGCGTCGCGGAGCGCATCGACGAAATCGCGCCGATGAAGGAAGATGTCACAGTGTTCCTTGCCAACTCCGGTACGGAATCGGTGGAAGCCGCGATCAAACTCGCGCGCTATGCGACCGGACGCCAGCGCTTTATCGGCTTTCTCGGCGCGTTCCACGGACGCTCGATGGGTTCGCTCTCGTTCACCGCGAGCAAGTTCACGCAGCAAGAAAGATTTTTTCCGACAATGCCGGGCGTGTGGCACGTACCGTACCCCGATCCGTATCGTCCCGTGTTTCCGACACCCGCGAACGGCGATCAAGGCGACGCGGTGGTGGATTACATCGAAAATGTCTTGTTCCCGGAAGCGCTGCCGCCGGACGAAGTCGCCGCGGTACTCGTCGAGCCGATCCAGGGCGAGGGTGGCTACATCGTTCCGCCGCCGCATTTTTTCGCGCGCTTGCGTAAAATGTGCGACGATCACGGCATTCTGTTGATTGCCGACGAAGTGCAGTCCGGCGTTGGGCGTACCGGCAAATGGTGGGCGATCCAGCATTGGGGTATCGAGCCGGATATTGTCTGCATTGCAAAAGGCATCGCGAGCGGTGTGCCGATGGGCGCGATGGCGGCGCGCAAATCGGTGGGCGAGAAATGGAAAGCCGGCGCGCACGGCAACACCTACGGCGGCAATCCGCTCGCGGCGGTCTCCGCGCTCAAGACGCTCGAACTGATCGAGAACGGCATGATGCAGAACGCGGCGACGCAAGGCGCGTACATTCTCGATGCGCTGGCGGAGATGCAGGCGCGGCATCCGTCGATTGGGCATGTGCGCGGCAAGGGCTTGATGATCGGCGTCGAATTCGTGAAAGATCAGAAAACGAAAGAGCACGCGAAAGAATTGCGCGACGCGGTCGTTCACCGCTGCTTCGAGCATGGGCTGCTGACGCTTGGCTGCGGGCGCAGCGCGATTCGCTTTATGCCGGCATTGATGATCCAGAAAGACTTGGTGGACGAAGGGCTGGAGATTTTCGAGAGTACGCTGACGCAAGTGGAGAAGGGATGACGGAGGACGGAAGACGAAGGACGG
>JBBIJS010000152.1:0-7165 GCA_037445855.1 Chloroflexota bacterium
AAATCCGCGAGCGCCCAGCCGTGATGACCGTCGCCCATCGCGCCGCCGCGCGTGATCGGATGAATGCCTTCCGCCCAGGTATACGTTGGCGACGCGTGACGCAGCACCCACGCGATGATCTTCCACGCGTCCGCGTCGCGCTGAAAGAGCAGACACTGCGCGACGTGGAGCGAGAGGTACGTCCCGAACGCGGAGTGACCGACGTGATTAAAATACGCGTCTTCCATCCACGCGAATTGTTTTAGCGCGGTGATCGTGTCGACGATGCGCGGGTCGGTTGGATCGAAGAGGCGCAGCGGATAGAGCGCGGCGAGATTGCCGATCATCGCCGCGTCGAGCCGGCGGTACGGCGACGCGGGCATCGCCGCGCGACCGACGCGCGCCGCGGCGGCAGCCAGCGACGCGTCGATGTCCGCGCGGAACGAATCGAAGTTTCTGCGTAATCGCCGTGCGTCGTTGGGTTGCCCCAACCACTCGGCGGCTTGCGCCGCGTCGCGTAAGCCGGCGAGTCCCCAGAAATCGTCCCAGTAAAAGTAATCGCTTGGGCCCAAATGCTCCGCGCTCGGTCCGGGCGGCAGCAAGCCGAAATGCGGCATACGATCCGTCTTCCGTCTTCCGTCTTCGGTCTTCCGTCGTTTCGAATTGATCCACGACGCCATTCGCAGCAGCGACCAATAATTTCCCGATAACAGGTTCATGTCGCCGCTGAGCCGCGCGTGCTCGACCATCGTCCAGATCGCCGCGCCGTTGGAATCCCACTCGCCTTCGGTCGCGCGCAGATAGCCGTCCTTCTGCAATCGCCGCGCGAAGCGCTCGATGACCTGGCGCGACTCGTCGTGATAGCCGAGCTTGTCGAGCGCGTTGAGCAAGTACGCCGCGTCGCGGAACCAGAACTGATGATACGTGAAGGGACCGGGCGTGATCGATTGACCGTCGTGGAGCAGCAGCAGGTACGCTTTGTTCGCGTCGAACGCGCTTTGAAGTCTTTCGTCCGGCAACTGCACGCGCATCCCCTGCGCGAGTTTCTCGCGCCACGTCGATACGGTTGCGGCGCGCAGATCGGTCGCCGGGGCGACGCGCGGCAGCGGCGTGGGATCGTCGTCATCGCGCGGCTCCGGCTGCAGCGGCATCAGCGCGGAGATAGTTTTGCTTTCGCCCGGCGCAAGGTCGAGGCGGTACGCCGCGACGGCGGTTGCCAAGCCGGCATCGGACGTGACGCGCGTTTTGCCGTTCAGCGCGGGCAGCGCGAGCGCGACATCGCCCTGATCGAAATCACTGCACGCCACCGCGTCGGGCGTTGGCAATAACACGCCGGGCGCGTGGTTGATGAAAAACGCTGTATCTGTCATTGCGAGGAGCGACTTTTGCGACGAAGCAATTTCTGAACGAGGCGGAGATTGCTTCGCTTCGCTCGCAATGACAATGCTTCGCACCAGACTCACGCCTTCAGGATTGAAGGGGCGCACGGAAAGGTAGAGCGTCGCGCGGCGCGGCGCGGGCGTGGGATTCTCGATCGTGATCTGCGCGACGACGTACTCGCTGCCGTCCGGCGGTTGCGCGCCGAATACTTCCGTGCGCCCGCGCAAGTTCAGCGCGCGAAACTCGGTCACGACGATCGGCAGATTTTCGTGCAGCGACTGAGTCACCTCCGCGGCGGGCAGCCGCGAGGGAACGAACAGCGCGCCCGCGGTCTCCAGCCACACGTCGAGCGACCAGCCGTCGAACCAGGGCGTGACGAGCCCGCGCGGATCGACCAGCGCTTCGCGGTCGCGCGCCAGGTTGCCGACCATTGTCCAATCGCGGTGCGTATAATTGATCGTATAGAGGTTCATGCCGCGCGGCATGAACGCCGGATCGCGCGGGTCGAATTGCCGCTCCGCCCAGTAGGGCAGGATCCAATCGCGGTTGGTTGGAAAGAATTTGTTGTTCAGCCAGCCGCGCGTCGCGAGCCGCGCGCCCAGCGGAATCAATTCCGCCGGAAAGGGCAGCGTCGTTTCCGCGCCGCGATCGATGCGCCCGCTTGCGAAGAAATAATCGAGCGCGTCGGCGGGGATGTTCACGCGCGCCGCGAGAAACTTTAGGATGTTTTGAGAGATAGACATGCATGACCTCGCCGCGCCATTTTACACGAGAATCGCGGCGGAAACAAATAGACGTACGCGCGATGCGCCGGTTTGTGTGAAAACAGAATGTGCGCTATAATGGGATTGTAGTGACTGCGCGTCTTGGCGCGAGTTATCCGACGTATCGTCATGCACTTGATGCGTTAATGACGATACGTCATATTTTGACCGGCGTGACCTGGGTAAAGGAATCGATGGCGAGTTCTGATTTTTGGAAAGACGTTGGCACGACGAACGCGGATGTTGAGCACCTCTACGGTTTTCTTCTGGAACGCGGCGCCCCGGCGACTAGCCACGACCTGACCGCGCACCTCATCGAATGGCGCGTGCGCGAAGAAGAAAAAAAACTAGCCGAACTCTCGGCGCGCCGCGCCCCGGTCTATCAACCCAAACAATCGTTTCAAGCCGGCGAGCATCTTGTTTTCACTGCGCTCGGAAATCGCGAGGGCGTGGTGAAACAAGTCCGCGCCGGCGACAACCCGCGCCTCGGCGAGTTTCAAGTCATCGCGGTCCAGATTGCCGATGAACCCAAGCCGCGCGAATTTGCCGCCGGGTACGCCGCGCCGCATCCGCTGAATGAAGACCGCGCCAAATCTGCCGAGTCGCTGGGAATGACCCCCGAGCAAGCGATCGCGCAACATGGCGACGCGGTCAGCGCCGCGCTGACCAAACGATTGGGCGCGGACAAGGAATTTGTGCGCGTCGGCGACGAGTGGTTCCTGAAGGGGCTGCTGCCGGAAATTCACGCCGGCTATGTCAATCTCGCAGAAGCCGCGATCGAACAAGCCAATGACGCGGTCCGTCCCGCCGATCTGCTCAAGATTCTCGATCTGCCCGACCCGGCGAAGAAATCGGTGGCGCGGTTTGCGTTGGGCATGGTCCTGGAGAGCGACACGCGTTTTGAAGATGTTGGACCCGTGGACGATTCGCGCTGGTATCTCACGCGGCTCGAATTGCCGGAGGCGCGCGAACGCCCGGCGATTTTGGAAGCCGCGCCGGCGAGCAAGGTCACGCTCGCCGGCGAACTCGACTTGATCGCCAAGGAATTGTTTGACGAAGCCGATCTCAACGGCGATGCGAACTTACCGCCGGCGGCGCCGCGCGATGAGATCACGCTGATTCTCACCTACCCGCATCGCCAAGCGGGCACGCTGCCGCTGACGCCGCTCGTGCGCGCACTGCTGCCGGCGTTTACGCGCCCGCGCCTGAAATTCAGTTTTGAGGACGCGACGACCCAGGATAAATTTGTGGGCTATGCAGTCGCGGAGGGACATTATCTGGCGGGCTTGAGTCAGTGGTTCGCCGCGCGCAAATTGTCGCCGGGCGCGTACGTGACGCTCAAGCGCAGCGCGGCTCCGCTGACGATCGCAATCGATTATCAGCCGCAGCGCGAGCGCAGTCTGTGGGTGCGCGTCGCGCGCGGCGTGAACGGGCGCCTAAACTTTTCGCAGGAGAAGCGCCCGGTTTCGCACAAGTACGATGAAGAAATGCTTATCGTGATTGGCGACCCGGTGGGACTGGAGGCGGCGGCGCAATCGGCGCGGCAGCAGCGCTCGCTCATCGTTTTGTTGGAAGAAATCTTCCCGGAGCTGGCGAAGTTGAGCGGCGCGGGACATGTCCACGCCAAGACGCTCTACAGCGCGATCAATCTGATTCGCCGCGCCGGACCGCGCGCGGTGCTGGGCGCGCTGGCGGAGAGCCACGCGTTCACTTCCGTCGGCGGCGGCTATTTTGTCTTGAACGAAGCGCACTCGCGCTAATCTGACTACTGGCTACTGACGACTGACTATGGCTCCTGTGGCGCGACCCGACACCAAAACTCTATTTCACATTGACCTCACGTGGTTCGAGAAGAACGGACGCGACTTGCGCGCGGCGATGCACGAATCGCTTTGCGACGAGTGCCGCACGCGTTATCCCGCGCCCGCCGACACGCGCGTGATCGATCGTGTGCATCCGCAGACCGGCGAGGTGACCCGCGCGGACGCGCTGTGGGAAAGCATCGTCGATCACTGCGCGCTCAAGCCGGGCTATATCACCCCGGCGACGCCGCTCACCGCCGCGATTTTCCGCGCGCTGATCGCGAACGGCAACCAGCCGATATCGAGCGAACAGTTGCACAAGCGCGTCGGCAAAAGCAGCGCGGCGGCGATTTTGAAATTGCTGCTAGGATCAGAAATCGAAAACGGCGTCGTGCCGTTCGAGCCAAGACAAGTTTGACACCGGATTTGTTTGAGTCTATAATGCTCGTCGTCACGCCCTCGTGGCGGAATTGGCATACGCGGCAGGTTGAGGGCCTGTGTCCGTAAGGACGTGGAGGTTCAAGTCCTCTCGAGGGCATCCAAGAAAAAGAATCGCGCTAGTCTTGATTTCAAGACTGGCGCGATTTGCTTTTGCGGCGCGGGAGCACCGCGCACTATTTGTAGAGCGTCCCCAGCTGCACCACCTCGAACGCGCTGCCCGGCACGGTCTTGAGCTGGTTCAGGTCGGCATCATTCCAGCGCGTGTCGGTCGAGCCGCTGATAAACCAGTTCGATCCGTTGTCTGCGATCATCATCCCATATTTTTTCAGCGCGTTCAACACGACGCGCGCTTCGCCGGTGAAACCGGAAATAGCGTAACTCGCCTTGAGCCGTACGCGCAATCCCATCGGCGGTAGATTCGCGTTCGTGCTGCTGCTCGCATAGTGCGTGGCGGGATGGACGTACGCTGCTTGTGTCTGCGCGACGGTGAAGCGCAGCGCGTGGTTGATCGCGCCGGCGGTGACCTCATCGTAGCGGACGAGTCCGGGCAGAATCGGCAAGCCCGCGGCGTCCGCGGACGTCCAGCCGTCCGGTCGCAGCGCGTTGGAACTCAGGTCGAACACCGCACCGGAATCCGCAAACCAGCCCGCACTATTAGGGTCTTTCGCCGCGTGATACATTTCGTAGAGTGTGCAATTGCCGGAATCGAGTGTCAGCACGTGTGCGTCGCTCCCAGCTTCGATTGGCGCGTTTGGTGGAACCGGGTACGGACCGGGATCGCTCTGGTCGCCGTAAGCCGTGAACGTGATCGGGACGAAGGGCTGCGCGCCGGACACGACGCTGTACGGAATGCCGTAGGTCGGGTCCGCTCCAAAGTCGGCGTGCAAATGCGTTGCCGCGCCGATGCTGGCGATGTAATTCGCGGAGTTGGGATCCACCGGGTCGTTCGATACGTCGCGGTTCCACGGATTGTCGGCGGGGAACATCGCGCAGCCACCGAGCGAGGGACCGACCGGGATCGCGTTGGGACGCGCGACGAACGGTAGATACAGCATGGGCGCGCTTTGTGGCGCGGCGCCTGGCGCGGCATGCAAGGCGAGCGCGGCGGTCAATGACACGGTAACGACCAGGAAAGAAAATATCAGTTTCACCAGATGGCGAAGTCGCACTTGTCACCTCTGGCTTTATTGTAGAGGAGTGAACGTGTGAGTCAAGAGAGGACGGGGTACTATCGGCGCAGCCGCTTCTTCTTTGCGCCTTTGCGGTTCATCGGTTTTTGTTTCGGCGCGTCGATTTGCCGCGCGGCGGTGAGGAGCGCAGCGACTTGAAACTTGGAATCCGTTTCCGCACGCAGCAGTTTTTCCACCGTCGTGTAGCGTGCGAGAATCTCTTGAGCGACAGTCGCCTTTGCGCGGCGCGGCGGCGCGGTGATTTCGACGACTGCGCCCGCGAACAACACCGCAAGCAATTGCTCGAACGCTTCCTGATTGAACCACAAGATGTCTTCAAACCGATTCACGCGCAGAAACTGCTGCGTCGCGTCGTCCTTCAGCAGCGCTTCGAGCAATTCAACCGTCCGCTGCGCTTCCAGCGCGCGCGGCTGTGCGGTCAAAATTTTTATCGCGGTGACGGCTTGCCGCGCTGCCGCGTCGTCCAGCCCGATGCCACGCAGCGTTTCCGCAATGACTTTGCCGAGCAGCCACTCGTCGATCCACGCGCGGCTGCTCAATTCTGGATCCGCTGCGTCCACCACTTGTCCCAGCGCGTGCACGCAGAACCAGCCGAGCAAACTGCCCCAGCGCAAAGCGGTCGCGTCCGCGTTCAGGAATTGCCGCGCGGCTTTGTATTTTTGCGACCGCAATGGAAAGCGGTGAATGACGATTGGTAATTGCAGCAGCGCGTTCAGTTCGCGCCGCGTTGCCGTCGCGATTTTTGCTTCGTCACCGCTGCCGCCGGCGAAGCGCTTGACCGCGCGCAGCACGTTCAGCATCTTCTGTTCGGCTTGATCGAGCGCGGCGAAATCGACCGCGCCTTTCGCATCGTTCACGCGCTTAGCGAGCAGCCAGCGGAACATGCCCGGATTCGCCAGTTCGCGGAACGGCGCGAGCACCGGCTGGAGCGCGAGTTCGCGCAGCGCTTCGTCCATGTTCGGCACGCCGCGCCCATTCAAGTCCGCGGCAAGGCGCGCGTACACGCCCGCGTCGTCGTGCACCTCGCGCCAATCGAGAAACACGTTGCGCTGATACGCGTGCAGTTCAACGTACAGCCCGCGTTCGAACAGTTCTTTGCTGCGACGAATATACTCCAACCCGCTGGCGTCATCGCGGAAGATCGCAAATGCGTTTTCGCGCGCGTGCAGTCCCAAACCAGCGCCGAGATTTTTCTGCGTGATTCGTTTTTCGTCGCCGTTGCCGGTCTTGACCGCATAGCCAACCGACGCGCGAATCCAGCCGCGCGCTTTGGCATATTTGTTGTGATAGACGACGAGCGCGCGCGCGTTGCCCGCGCGATTGGAATACGCAAAGACGTCTTCGTTGACGTGACCTTCGGGCGCGCAAAAGTCGTAGAGCAAAAAGTTGTCCACGCCGGCGAACAGATAGCGACGGCGCAAGAGCGGAAAGATCTCGCGCGCGTGCCGCGCCACCAAATCGCCGTCAGGTTGCTCGTCGTAATACGCGCGTGGATACTCCATCCCATAGCGTTCGGTGAGTCCCTCGATCTGCCCATGTCCGAACATCGGCAACCCCGGCAGCGTCGCCATCAGCGTCGCGATGCCGAAATACTTGTCGCCCTTGCCGA
>JBBIJS010000153.1:0-7082 GCA_037445855.1 Chloroflexota bacterium
ATTGCGCCGCGCCGACACGATGGCACACTGCGAAACCCGGTGACGATTTGGGTCGAACATTCACGGGGCATACGGCGATAGTGTGGCGCGTCGTGTTCAGTCCAGACGGCAAGCATCTTGCCACAGGCGGTGCCGATGCAACCGTCAAAGTATGGAATGTTCAAGCTGGGAAGGAATTACTCAACCTCACAGGACACACTAGTACAATCAACAATGTTACATACAGCAACGATGGCAAATGGCTGGCATCTGCGAGTGTAGATCAAACCGCCAAAGTGTGGGATGCGACGACGGGAAAAGAAATCGTGACGCTAACTGGGTTTGCCAGTCGAGCTTCGCGCGCGGTCTTTAGTCCCGATGGAACGAAACTCGCGGCGGCAAGCGACGATGGCACGGTGCGAATTTTTCTTTTGCAGATTCAAGACCTTGTTGCGTTGGCAAACGCGCGGCTCACCCGCACGTGGACATTGCCAGAATGCATCAAGTATCTGCATCTGGAAAAATGTTCGGAGTAAGTTGAGCAAATAGGATAGAGCAAAACGGACGAAGCATTTCTCGCTTCGTCCGTTTCAGTTCTAGGAAAATCTTTCTTCCGTCCAGGGATCGCCCCGCATGTGGTACCCGTACCCTTCCCAAAATCCCGCGCGGTCGTTCGCCATGAACTCGATGCCGCGCAGCCATTTCGCCGATTTCCAAAAATAAAGGTGCGGCACGAACAGACGGAGCGGATAGCCATGATCCGGTTCGAGCGGCTTGTCGTCGTACTTGTACGCGAGCATGGTGTTTTCATCGCCGAGCATTTCGTCGAGCGGGACGTTCGCGGTGAAATCAAACTCGCAGTGCGCCATGATGAATTTCGCTTCGGGCTTGGGCTTGGCATTCTCCATCACCCACGCCCACGGCACGCCTTCCCACGCGGTATCGAATTTGCTCCAGCGCGTAACGCAATGAATGTCGGTGATCGTGCGCGTCGTGGGCAATTTCAAGAATTCGTCCCACGTCAACCGAATCGGATTTTCGACCAAGCCCCAGATTTTCAAATCCCAGGTCTTGGGGTCAAAGCGCGGCACGCTGCCGTAATGCAAAACCGGGAATTTCTCGGTGAGGTATTGGCCGGGTGGAAGTCGTCCGCCCTTGGGATCGAATTTGCGCGTTGGATTCGCGCGCTTCAAGCGCAGAACTTTATCGAGCGGATTATCGGGCACGGTCTCCTCCATGCGAACGTGAAGCACAGTCGATGAAAACCACTGTCGCCAATCCATACGTGGGGAGTTCTCCTGGCGGATTGGAATTTAAGAAACTTGTAAGGAATCGAGTCAATGAGCCGGATCAAACGATTGCGCCGATTATAACCATTCGTTGACGCCTGTCAATCGAGAAACGCGATGAAGCGATCAGCCCAGAACATCGCGCAATGGCAGAGCCGACGCGATGGTTTTCTTCTGCCTGATTCAGATGTGGACCACTTGATGGGAAAATGACCCGAAAGGGTGTTGACAAGGATTCTGCGTTTCTGATATACTGCCCCCAATCGAGTCGACCTAGCAAGCGGACCGACGCATCGGATCTGGTTCAAGCGCGCGCGGCGACCCGCCCGCCGCACGGCAAGAACTGAAGGAAGGGGGTGATCGTTCCCACCCGTTTTCTGCGCTGATGACAGAAGCACTGCGTTGTGTGATTCCAAAAGCTGCCGCTGAGAAGGCAGGTTGCTCTCTGAAGGAGGAGGAGAAATGTCGAACGTGCAATTGACGCGACGCGATTTTCTAAAGACGCTGGCAGTGGGCGCGGGCGCTCTCTCGATGGGTTCGCTTCTGGAAGCGTGCGCCGCACCGGCGCCCAGCGCGCCGCTCAAGATCGGTGTGCTGTTGCCGTACTCTCAGGTCTACGCCGCGCTCGGTCAAAGCATCACCCAAGGGATGCAGATGTATTTCGACAGCGTGAATAACATCGCCGGCGGCCGCGCGCTCACGCTGATCAAGGAAGACGAAGCGAATGATCCACAAGGTTCCCTCACCAAAACGCGCAAGTTGATCGAGCAGGACAAGGTCGATCTGTTCACCGGCGTCGTCGCCACGCCGGTGGTGTACGCGCTGCGCGATCTGCTCGATTCGAGCAAAATGATTTCCCTCATCTCGAATGCGGGCGGCAACGACCTGACGCGCAAACGCAAGTCCCCGTACATTTTTCGCACCTCGTTTACCAGTTGGCAAGTGGCGAGTCCACTGGGTCCCTGGGTCTACCAGAATGTCGCGAAGAGCGTGATGATCGTCGCGGCGGACTATGGCTTTGGCCATGAATCGGCGGACGCGTTCAAAGAAACCTTCACCAAAGCCGGCGGCACGATTGTCGGCGAACTATATCCGCCGTTTCCCAGCACCGATTTTGGCGCGTTCCTGCCCAAGATCGCGGCGGCAAAACCACCGGCGATCTATTCGTTCTTCAGCGGCTCCGACGCGGCGAACTTTATCAAACAGTTTGCCGACTATGGCTTGAACAAGGACATCAAGATCACCGGCTCCGGCTTTCTCGTCGAGCAGGACGTGCTGCCGGCGCAGGGCGCGGCGGCGAACGGCGCGTACAGTACGCTGCACTGGGCGCTCACCCTCGACAATCCAGAGAACAAGAAATTTGTCGATGACTACAAAGCCAAGTTCAACGCGACTGCCGATGTCTTCGCGCTGCAAGGTTTCGATACCGCGCGCGTGATCGTCGATGCGCTGAACGCGGTCAAGGGCGACACGTCGAACAAGGATAATTTGCTGCAAGCCATCCGCGCGGTCAAGTTCAACAGCCCGCGCGGTCCGTTCGTCTTTGACCAGACGACGCAAAACGTCAACCAGTTCATCTACTATCGCCAGGTGCGCGATACAGGCGGCGGCGCGCTCGCGAATGTGGTGTTGGGCAAGACGGATCAGCCCGTCGTCGATCCGGGAGTGTAACTCCACCCCGGCCCTCCTCCGCCAACGATGGGGGAGGGCCGGGAGACGGTGGATATTGCATGAGCACTGACACGTTGAGTTTTATCGCGATTCAGTTTCTCAACGGGCTGGCATACAGCCTGCTTTTGTTTTTGCTCGCCGCCGGTTTGTCGCTGATCTTCGGCATGATGGATGTGGTCAACCTGGCGCACGGCTCATTCTTCCTGATTGGCACGTACGTAGGGTTGACGATTGTCCGCGTGACCGGCAATTTTTGGATCGCCCTTGTTGTCACGCCGCTGCTGATCGGCGCGCTCGGTCTGGTCGTCGAGCGCTACTTGATTCGTTCGCTGTACAATCGCAGCCCACTAGATCAGGTGCTGCTCACCTTCGGACTGGCGTTCATTCTGATGGACCTCGCGAAATGGATTTGGGGCGCGAACGTGCTCGCGCTCCCCGCGCCCGCGGCGCTCGACGGATCGGTCGCGCTGTTCGGCGGTCAGTTCCCCAAGTACCGTTTGTTCGTCATCGCCGCGGGCTTCGTGCTCGCCGTGGTGTTGTACTACCTGAACGACCGCACGTCGTTCGGCGCGGTGATTCGCGCCGGCGTCGCCGATCGCGAGATGGTCAGCGGTTTGGGCATCAACATTGCGCTGGTTTTTTCGATCGTCTTCGCCGTGGGCATCGGACTGGCGGCGCTGAGCGGCGTGGTTGCCGGTCCCATCTACAGCGCATTCCCGGGTCTCGACTTTCAAGTGCTCATCACGACCCTGATCGTGGTCGTCGTCGGCGGGATGGGAACGTACAAAGGCTCGCTCTTCGGCAGTCTCTTGATCGGCGAGGTGCAGACTTTTGGACAGGCGTTCTTCCCGGATCTGGCATTGTTTCTGATCTTTGGCATCATGGCGGCGGTCCTGTTGATCAAACCCGCCGGGCTGTTCGGCCGCGAAGCGGTGGCGTGAAGATGGGTGGCGCAAGTCGCTCAGACGCTGGGGGGTCGCGCCGTGGTTAAGCGGTTGCCGTCGACGCGGCGGATGATCGTCCTCGTTCTGGTTCTGCTCGTTCTCTTTCCTCTCTTGCCGTCTTCGTACGCGCTGGGCGTGTTGACCGACGTGCTGATCTTTGGTCTCTTCGCGATGAGTCTCGATCTGCTGCTCGGTTACACCGGCTTGGTTTCGTTTGGACACGCCGCGTTCTTTGGCGTCGGCGCGTACGTCGCGGGCATCGTCGGCATCTACGGCGGTCCCGAAATTTATTTCACGCTGCCCGCCGCGATCATCGCCGCCGCGCTCGCCGCGCTCGTCATCGGTTTCTTTTCGATTCGAACCGCTGGCGTTTATTTTCTGATGCTGACGCTGGCGTTCTCGCAAATGGTTTACGCCGCCGCGTTCAAAGCGCCATTCGCCGGCGGCTCGAACGGACTCGCCGGTATTCCGCGCCCGACGCTCGGTTTCGGACTCGGTTTTGCTGATTCGATCGCGTTCTACTACCTTGTGCTGGCGATAGTACTCGCGTCATACTGGACCCTGGCGCGGCTGGTCGCATCGCCGTTCGGCAAGTCGCTGCGCGGCATCAAGGAGAATGAATCGCGGATGCGCAGCGTTGGCTACAACGTCCAGCGTTACAAGCTCGCCGCGTTCGTCATCGCCGGCGCGTTCGCCGGACTCGCCGGCGCGCTGCGCGCGCAATTCAACTTTTTCGTCGCGCCGGACACGCTGTACTGGACGACGTCGGGCATCGCGCTGGTGATGGTCATCATCGGCGGCGCCGGCACACTGATCGGTCCCGCGCTTGGCGCGGCGTTGGTGCAGGTGCTGCAAAATCTGATCAGTTCCTATACCGAGCGCTGGCCCCTGCTGCTCGGCGCGGTGTTCATCCTGTTCGTGCTGTACGCGCCGAAGGGAATGATAGGGCTGTTAGAGCAGCGTAAACAAGTAGACCAGGAAACAAGTACACAACAAGCAAAAAGCGCCAACGCGCTCTGATACTTGCCGAATTGTTTGCCGGTCTACTCATCTATCTTCTACCGGATGACTTGCTTGGACGCCTTGCGGATTGATCGTTTGCGGAAAAACTTTGGCGCGCTCGCGGCGTTGAACGGCGTGAGCTTCGCGGTCGCGCCCGGCGAGCGCCGCGCGATCATCGGTCCCAACGGCGCGGGCAAAAGTACGCTGTTCAATCTCATCAGCGGCGAGCTGACGCCGACGAGTGGCAGCGTCTTTTTGAACGGCGCCGATCTGACGCGCGAGCCAACGTATCTGCGCGCGCGGCGCGGGCTGGGGCGGACGTATCAGCGCAACAATCTTTTTCTCAACCTCGATCTTTTTGAGAATGTGCGCCTGTCGATTCAGCGCATCCTGGGTACGAGTCAGAACATCCTGCGCCCGGCGGATCGGTTCGAGGCGGTCAATCAGCGCACGCGCGAACTGTTGCGGCAAATGGGCTTGCTCGAGCAGCGCACCGCGCTCGCCAAGAACCTGTCGTACGGCGCGCAGCGGCAGCTGGAGATTGCGATCGCGCTGGCGACCGAGCCGAGCGTGCTGCTGCTGGACGAGCCGACCGCGGGCATGTCGCCGGCAGAAACGAACGCGATCACCGCGCTGCTGCGCGATTTGCCGCGTACCTTGACGCTGCTCATTATCGAGCACGATATGGACGTAGTGTTTGGTTTGGCGGAGCGCGTGACGGTTTTGCATTACGGCGAAGTCATCTCCGACGGCACGGTCGAGCAGGTGCGGAACGATCCGCGCGTGATGGAAGTGTACCTCGGCGTCACCACCGCCGCGCGCGTGTGAAAAAGGAGACGCGATGATCAGTCTCGGCTTGATCGACATTTTGCTCGTGCTGCTCGTCATCGGGATGTTCGTTTATTCTTCGCGCCGCCGCGCGATGCTGCCCTTTTACGTGACGCTGGTGCTCGTCGCCCTGATCGAGATCGAGCGGCTCGCGCCCGGCGCGCTGGCGGCGGCGGGAAACGCGATTCACGGTATCGATGCGATCAACCAGCGGTTGCCCCACGTGGAAATCTCGCCGATCGTGACGATCAAATAATGTTGGCAGTCAACGACATCCACACGTACTACGGCGATTCCTACATTCTGCAAGGCGTCTCGCTGCGCGTCGAGCCGAGCCAAGTCGTCTGCCTGCTGGGTCGCAACGGCGCGGGCAAGACGACAACGATCCGCAGCATCATCGGCTTTACACCGCCGCGCGCGGGCAGCATCGTCTTCAACGCGCGCGACATTACGCGCGTTCCGTCCGACCGCATCGCGCGCGCCGGCATCGGCTTGGTGCCGCAAGGGCGGCGCATCTTTCCCGATCTCACCGTGCGCGAAAATCTGATGCTTGCCGCGCGCCCTTCGCCAGGCTCAGGGCAGGTTGCGGGCTGGACGCTGGGCGCGCTGTACGAACAATTGCCGCGGCTGCGCGAGCGTGCGACGCATCGCGGCAATGAACTCTCCGGCGGCGAACAGCAGATGGTCGCGATCGGGCGCGCGCTGATGTCGAATCCGGAGTTGCTGCTGATGGACGAGCCGACCGAAGGACTCGCGCCGCTGATCGTCCGCGAGATCGCACGGTTGCTGCTGACGCTCAAAGCACAGAAGCAATCGATTCTGCTCGTCGAGCAGAATCTGGCGCTGGCGCTCCAAGTGGCCGACCGCGTTTATGTGATGAGCAAGGGGCGCATCGTTTTTGAAGGAACCGCGGACGCGCTGCGTCACAACGAAGAAGTGAAGAAGCAGTATTTGGGGGTGTAACCCCGGACGGAGGACGGAAGACTGAAGACGGAGCGCGAGGACTCCCGTCGTCCGTCATTCGTCCTCGGTCGTGCTAGGGCATTGACAGACAAAACCATTTTGGTGTAGAATCACTCCTACAGAACGGCGTTCGGCATTACGAACGCCGCGCCGAATCCACCGGGAGGGTCCATCGCGATGAGCGAACCATTTGTCACCGTCAGCCGTGAAGGTGCGGTTGGCGTTCTCATATTGAACCGTCCGCCGGCGAACAGTTACAACATGGATTTCGTCCGCGCGCTCAGCGCGGCGGTCGACCAAGCCGGCAGCGACCCCGAAATCCGCGTCGTCGTTATCAAGAGCGCGCTGGAGAAATTCTTCTGCGCCGGCGCGGACGTCAAATTCTTCAGCGAAGGCACGCAGCAAT
>JBBIJS010000154.1:0-7042 GCA_037445855.1 Chloroflexota bacterium
AGGCGCGCTGTGGGGACCGAGCATCATGCCGGGCGGTCAGCCGGAAGCGTACGCGTTGGTGAAAGATATTTTCACCGCGATTTCCGCGAAAGTCGCGCCGCGCGGCGAGCCGTGCGTGACGTACATCGGTCCGCGCGGCGCGGGGCATTACGTGAAAATGGTGCATAACGGAATCGAGTACGGCGATATGCAGTTGATCGCCGAGGCGTACGATATTTTGCGGCGCGCGCTGAATCTTTCGGCGCAGGAATTGCACGATGTTTTCGCCGAGTGGAACAAGGGTGAACTGCAATCGTACTTGATCGAGATCACCGCCGACATCTTCACGAAAATGGACGCCGCGACTGGCAAGCCGCTCGTCGATTTGATTCTGGACGAGGCGCAGCAGAAAGGCACCGGCAAATGGACGAGCCAAAACGCGTTCGACCTTGGCGTGCCGATCCCGACGATCAACGCGGCGGTGGAGTCGCGCATCATCTCGGCGTACAAGGAAGAGCGCGTCGCGGCGAGCCGCAGCATTGCCGGTCCGCAAGCCAAGTTTGAAGGAGAGCGCAATAAGTTGATCGACGCGGTGCGCGAGGCGCTCTACGCCGCGAAGATCTGCTCGTACGCCCAGGGAATGGCGCTGTTGCGCGCGGCGAGCCGCGAGAACGATTACGGATTAAAGTACGGCGAACTCGCGGCGATCTGGCGCGGCGGCTGCATCATCCGCGCGATCTTTTTGAATCGCATCACCGACGCGTTCCGCCGCAATCCGGACCTGCCGAACCTCTTGCTCGACGACGGATTCAAAGCCGATGTCGCGAGCCGGCAGGCGTCGCTGCGCTACGTCGTGCAGACGGCGGTCGGGCTGGGCATTCCGGTGCTCGCGCTCTCCAGCGCGCTCGCGTACCTCGACGCGTATCGCACCGCGCAATTGCCGGCAAATCTCACGCAGGCGCAGCGCGATTATTTCGGCGCGCACACGTACCGCCGCATCGACCAGCCGGGCGATTTTCATACGGAGTGGACGGAGAAATAGCTCACCCTTACCTACTTTTCCTGCGGATTGGCAACACTGAACCGCAAAGGGCGCAAAGAACGCGAAGAAAATCAGAGTCTTGGCGTCCTTTGCGCTCTTTGCGGTTAATCATGTATCTCATCCACAGATCAACCGATTCATTTTTTCCTCTGCTTCGCTTCCAAGCGCGTGAGCCGATGCTCCAACGCGGCGAGCCACTCGCGGCGCGTGTCCGGCGACGACGCGCGGACGATCGCGAGCGCGGCGCGCGTCCACTGCTCGGCTTGCGTGTAATCGCGCGCCTTGTGCTCGTAATACTTGGCGAGTTCGACGTGCGCGTAGATTTGCCGATTGCCCGCGGCGGCGCGCCACAGCTCGATTGCCGCCGGCATCACGCCGCGCCGCCGGTGCACGACCGCAAGCCGCTGCGTGGTCTGGCGAAACGATTCCTCCGGCAGATCGAGTTCCAGCCCGCGCGCGTACAGGCGCGCCGCGTCGTCCAGCCGCCCCAAATCCTCGAACAGTTTGCCGATTGAAACCAGATCCAGCCCGTGTTCCGCCGCGAATCCCACCGGATCGGAGAGCAACTGCGCGACGTGGCTGAGCAATGCCGCCATCGCGACCACGTCCATCGCGTTGTGGTACAGCACGCGCGTGAGCGGGCGCGCGTCGCCGCTGCGGAGGTAATCGAAGTACATCTGCGGAATCAAAAAGCCGGGGATGTCTTCGTCCGTCCGCTGCGCGCCGAGGATGTGCGTTTCCAGCGCTTTGAGCGCGCGGCTTTCGAGTCGTTCGCGCCACAGCCGCCGCGCGAGCGGCAGCAGGTCGAGATGCGGCACGCGCGCGAACGGCGTTTGGCTGCGGTTGGTGATATAGCGCGCGTTGAGGAGTGGTATGTCGAACGCTTTGCCGTTGAACGAGACGATCACGTCGAGCGGCTGAAGCAGTTCTGTGAGCGCGGCGAGCATCGCCGGCTCTTCGATGGGATCGCGCAAAAAGAATTGCGTGAGGCGAAATGAATCTGCATCGTACCGTCCGATGCCGACGAGGAACGCGAACGTGCCGGCGCCGCCGGCAAGCCCGGTCGTCTCGGTGTCGAGAAACACAAAGCCGCCCGGCGCGCACGCGGCGATGCGCTCCTCGCGCGCCCAATCGGCAATCGTTTGCAGCGACGCGGTGATTTGCAGCGCGGCGCTGCCGTGCCGGTATTCGGACGGATACGTCTGCTCGACGATGAACGCGTCGCCGAAGGCGGTTGCGTGCAAGCGTCCTGGCATGACGCTTTCGATCGCGTACGCGTGGCGCGGTCGCGGCGACGGCAGGTCGCGCGCGCCGACTTGGACGCCGAGGGATTTGAGTTTATCGGAGAGGGTGGGCATCTATGATCCTAGACACAGATAGTCACCTCTGCAAATTCGGCGGCAACATGAAGAATCCGATCATCTGCCACCATGCGCCCCACAAGTTAATGGCGATACTGAGAGTGATGAGCAAACGAGCCAACCGGTCAAAACGGTTCGCCATGCCCAGTGCGACTAGAATAAAGAGGAACGGATAGAAATCGAGCGCATAGCGAAATCCAAATTGAATCCAGCCGACGCCGTAGTAGAGAACCAATGGCAACAGAACCAATCCGATTGCCAACCACGCGGCGCGTGCAATTCGCTTATGCCAATCTGCCGCAAAAATGTAAGCGAATGCGGGTGTGGTAAAGAACAGCCCCATTCCCCACGGAGATGGGTAGACATAGGGGAACGATAGCGTTGGCGAAGAGAAACTGGGATACGCTTGAGGCGCTGCTAACAAGAGCGAGTAGAGGTTCTTGGGCACATGCGCCAGATTGAATAACCCCACTTGGCGCGCTTCGGTGAGCGTCGTGGTAAGCAAGACGGCTGATCCGTAACCCGTTTCAAGAGGATTGTTGAATCGGGCATAGTTGTAATAAAAGTAGAAAGCGAGAGGCGCGGCGAGCCCCAGTACGAGTTTGTAGCTAACTGAAAATACCCATGTGGGGTTGACCCAGGACGCATCCTTCGGTTTGAGCATCCAGATGAAAAACGGAAGAGAGAAAATTGTCGGGCTGCGTGTCAAAAAAGATGCCCCAAGCCAGAATCCGATCAGAGGTTCACGCCGCTCACCAACCGTTTCGTTGATCGCAAGCAATAAAAATGTCGTAGCCATGATATGCGAGAGAAAATAGCTTCGCGCGACGACGAGTGACGACAAATAAACTGTGCCAAAAAGAAACAACGGCAGCAGGTATCTGCGCGTAAAAGCCGGAACGGACAGCCGCTTTAGGAGCAGCCAGAGAAGCAACGCGTTCGCGGCGGTGAACAAATAAGCCAACCACAAATCGTCAAATTGAATGCCGAAAGCGTCTACAAGAGGTACCAACAAAATGGCTGGCATCGGCGCGAGAGGGATGAACGTGTCGCCACCGATCTGTACCTTGTCGATATAGTCCGGCGGCAGGTTGTTGACGCTGAAAGAACCGTGCGCGAACGCATTGGCAAGATAGACAAAGTGATGGTTATCCCTAGCGTAGTTCGAAAAGCTGAAATAGAGACTGGATAACAGAGTTATCGAGAGAAGAACCAGAAATACAACCACCAGTGGCCAACTCGGAAGACGTACAGAATTGGAGTGACCGAACAAGAAATGTTTGGAGTTTGGTTGCACGTTTTGATGAAAAACTTTACTCATGCAGGAGCGGCATTAAAGAAGAAGAAATCGGAGCAGTTTTCTGCATCGAGCGCCATAGACGTTGACGATGATACCGGCTTTGGTTGAGGTCTGGAGATCAGGCATCACTGTTTTCTCCTGCCAGGACCTTCAACAGCATTCTAAGACAACTGCGCGTGAGAGTAAATAGGTCGCAAGTCACCTGGCTGCCACGAGCCAATTAATGGAAGCCCTTGCCCGGCATCATCCGACGAATACCCAATGAGCAAACAAGATCACTAAAAGGGTTTGAATTACGATTGAGAGTCCTGCCAGTCCGACGAAGATCGATTTAGGGAGATTGGTTCTAGCCAGCAGGACAAAGCCGGGAAACGCCACGACGAGAAAGCGCGAGATAGAAGCAAGTGGCAGATAGGCGTTGAAGCGCGCGATTGTAAAGAGTGGCGGAAGAAGAATGATAGCGAGATACATCGCTTCGGCAAATTGCTTGCGCGTAACCGCCCATATGGTCAAGCCGAGAAAGAGGCAAGTCAGTCCAAGATCAAGCAGATTCACGAATGCGATGGCAAAGTCACCGCTGGTCAAGATTGTCACCAGACTTTGCCAGATCGGCTGCCAGGGCAAAGTGGATTCACGCCATAATCCCTCGAATTCAAACCACGCCGTCAGAGATCGATCTATCTGAAATACGTAAAACACGAAGAGCGAGCCGCCGCCTACAACGCTAAACAGATTCGCCGCGCGCAATAATGTTACTTGCCGATGCCGGAACTGATCGAGAAAGATAAATGCAAGCGGTAGCGCGATCAGCATTCCTTGGGGTCGCGTAAGTGCAGCCAGTCCGCCCATCAGCCCTGCGAATTCCCACTTTCGCTTTTGGGCGAACCACCAACAGCCCAGTGTGAGAAACAGAAAGAGCGATTCGGTATAAGCCGCAAACAGAAAGAACGCGGTCGGAAAAATCGCCAAGCCGAGCAGGGCACGGCGCGCCATCGCTTCACCATACTGCTCCTGCGTCAATCGATAGAGCCACGTAAACGAGCCGAGCGCGGCAAGACTCGAAATGATCAAGCCCGCCGCGACACTGTTGATCGAGAGGAGCGTTGCCGTAACGCGAATCAGCAGAGGATAAAGCGGAAAGAAAGCCGTGCTCAGATCATTCGCGGAGTAGCCCTGCTCCGCGATCTTGGTGTACCAGATCGTATCCCAACGTTGCCATGGACCCCAGAGGATTCCGTCAAAGCCGGATAGCGGCGTCATGCCATAATAGAACTTGGACGATTCATTTTGAATTGGGAGTAGAACCGCAGTGCTGCTCGCCCAAAGCGAGAACCACAACCTCAGGACGAGAAAAAGAGTGACGGGAAAAACGTAGCGCCAGTGAACCAAGCGATTCAGCGCAGAAGCAATCATTTCGTTACCGCCTCCAACAGCGCGCGCGCCTCGCGCTTGCCGCCGTAGCCGTTCTCGCCGCCGCGCCCAGTGCCCGCACAACCTGTCCGTTTAACGCGTCTGGTCTGCCGACTCCCACCAGATGAAAGTACCCGCTATTCCAACGATGCTCGTTAGAATTACAATCACGTAACTGACCGCGCCAAGCACTTCGCCTTGCGAATACAAACCGGGTATCGCCCACGGAAAATATTCTCCCCGCCCGGTGACGTTGCTCACCTGCGCCAGCGCCATCACCAGAATCATAATGCCGATGGGCGGCAGATAACCATGCCCCGCGCTCGCAAAAAATCCAATCGGCGTTACGAGCGCGATCGTCAACAGCGCGGTGATCGCTATCCGGATGCCGCCCTGGACAAAAACATCGTTCGGGACCGGATCAAGCCCAACCAGCGTGCCAACCGCGAGACCGAGGAGGCAGATCAGCACGATCAGCGCGGCTGACCACACCGCGACCACGACGAACTTGGCGAGCACGATTGCCGAGCGCGAGGTCGGCAGCGCGAGCAGGTCTTTGACCGTGCGATCCGAATACTCGCGGCCGAACACCCAGCTGACGATGAGACCAAACAGGATGATGCCGCCCGCGCCCGTCGACAGCGCCATAAACTTGATGTAGGTTTGCCAGTCCGCCGTCCCCATCGTAATCTGCGCTTTGGTGGTGATCAAACCGGCACGCCGCGCCATTTCGGGGTCTCTCAGAACGACCATGAAGAAACCGAGCATCAGCGGGACCATCGAATATCCCAGCGCGGTGAGCAAAGGCATTCGAGACCGGCGGGCTTTGAGCATCTCGACCCAGATGGCTTGAGCGAGGTTGTTCATTTTGCGTTGCCTCCGTCCGCGCCGACCAGTCGCAGAAAATAATGCTCGAGGTCTTCATCTTCGACGTTGAGCATCGTCGGCGCGTGACCCGCGTTGACCAGCCGAGTCGCAATATCATCGGGTCGATCCATCGCGGCGCGGTCGCTGACTTGTATCGCGCCGTCAGATGTCGTACCGACAGAGAACCCCGCGCCGATAAGTACCGACCGTGCCGCCTCGCCATCGCGCGCGCGAATCACGAGCCGTCGCCGCCGGTTGCGTTCAAGTTCGTCCACGTCGAGTTCTTGAAGCAAGCGTCCTTGATGAATAATGCCGATGCGTTTGGCAAGCCGCGATACCTCGCCCAGGATGTGGCTTGACATGAAAACCGTGACGCCGTGCTCGCGCACCAGATTGTTCAGCAGGTTTCGTATTTCGACAATTCCCGCCGGATCGAGTCCGTTTGCCGGTTCGTCAAGGATGACAAGTTCAGGATTGTGCAGCAGCGCCTTGGCAAGTCCCAGCCGCTGCGCGTTGCCATGCGACAACGTGCCGGCGCGCCGATCGGCATACGCGCCCAAGTCCAGTTGTTCGATGACGCGCTCGACGGCTTGCGGCTCGGTGCCGGGACGAAGACGACGCAGCGCTTCCAGGTTCTCGCGCACGGTGAGTTCCGGATACGCGTCCGCCGTCTCGACCAGATAACCGACGGATTTCCACGGCTTGCTCTCGCCGACGTGAATGCGCGTTCCCAGCACGCGCGCTTGTCCCGCGGTCGGCTTGACCATTCCCAGCAACATCCGAATCGTCGTCGTCTTGCCCGCGCCGTTGAGACCGAGGAACGCATAGATTTCGCCCTTGTCCACGCGCAAAGACAAGCCATCCACGGCGGTGACGCTGCCGTAGCGTTTCACCAAATGATCTGTCTCGATGACTGGATTCATTTTTTCCTCGCGATGAAGAACGCGCACAAGTATAGCACAACGTGCGGAAATGAAAAGAGCGTGCAAGGGGATGCACGCTCTCGTCTTCTGTCACGCTCGCAGCTTTGCTCTAGGCAGGTAGTTTCATTGCAGGCATCACACCCAATTGTCGCAGCAAGCC